>CAKZLD010000110.1 GCA_937125135.1 uncultured Ignavibacterium sp. | reverse complement strand
GGGTCGTCAATATAAACACCAAGAATTGGTTTGATATTATTTTCTTTTGCTAATTTAAAAAACTGCACGAGTCCATAAACTGCATTTGTATCTGTCAGCGCGATAGAAGTTAAGTTTCTATCTTTTGCATTTTGAATCAGAATTTTTAAGTCGAAAGTACCCCGAAGCAATGAATAACAGGAATGAATGTGAAGCGGAATCATATTCCACTTTATTCTTTATGAAGATTTAAGTATTTGCTGATGCGATTTGATATATCGGTTCTGTAGTAAATTCCTTCGAAATAGATTTTACTAATTGCTTCATAAGCTTTTTGTTTTGCAAGTAGAATATCATTTTGTTCGATTACAGAAGTAACTCCTAAAACTCTTCCACCATTTGTATAAATTTTATTGTTGATCTCAGTAGTGCCGGCGTGATAAACAATTATGTCAGAAGGAATATTATCAAGACCTAAAATTTCAAATCCTTTTTGATAAGAATCAGGATATCCTTCTGAAGCAGCAACAACACATACAGCAGCTCTTCCATTATACTGAACACAATCTTTGTTCAAATTGCCGACTGAAGCAGAATAAAGTAATTCAAGAAAATCGCCTTTTAGAAGAGGAAGAACAACTTGTGTTTCCGGGTCACCGAATCTGCAATTAAATTCAATCACTTTAGGTCCTTCGGAAGTGATGATTAGTCCAGCATAGAGACATCCGATAAAAGGAATATTTTCCCTATTCATTTGATTTAGAACGGGCGAAATAATTTTGTTTTCAATCTCGTTTAATAAAGCCTGATTAATTAAAGGAGTCGGAGCATAAGAGCCCATTCCACCAGTATTTTTACCTGTATCGTTGTCCCCAATTCTTTTGTGATCTTGTGCAGGAGGTAAAGTTATAAAATCTTTTCCATCAGTAATTGCAAATACTGAAGCTTCTTCACCGATTAAAAATTCTTCAACGACAATTTTATCACCAGCATTTCCAAAAATATTTTTTGTAAAAACAGATTCTAAAGTTTCTTTTGCAGTTTCAAAACTTTCGCAGATAACAACTCCTTTACCTGCAGCAAGTCCATCGGCTTTTATCACAATCGGATAAGAAGAACTTTTCAAATAATCAATAGCTTCATCAAATTCTGTCTTAAGAAATTCTTTGTATTTCGCTGTTGGCACATCTGCCTTTTCCATAATTTTTTTTGCAAAGGATTTACTCGATTCAATTTGTGCAGCTGATTTTGAAGGTCCGAAAACATTAATTTGATATTCTCTCAAAAAATCAGAAAGACCCTCAACCAAAGGCTGTTCGGGACCAATTACGACCAAATCAATTTTTTCTTTGTTACAGAATTCTAAAATTTTCTGATAATCTAATTGACTTAATTCTACATTAACACAAATCTTTTTTGTACCTGGATTGCCTGGTAAACAGAATAATTTTCCAATGGATGGACTTTGCGAGAGTCTCAAAGCAATTGCATGCTCACGTCCACCTGAACCGATAACTAAAACATTTTTACTCATATAATTCTGATTTGTGATTGCAAAATTTTAAGCAGAGTTTCTATTAATAAATCTTTTCTGAATTTTTCAATGTTCTGCTCAGAAGCTGAAGGCAGAGAATTATTCTTGTAAAGTTCAAATACTTTTAAGATTGTTGATTTTATTTCAGAAATATTTTCTGGTTCACTGAGAATTGATGCTTCATAGTTTTCCATTAGAATTCTCGCAGCACCATCAGATAGAAATCCAATAATTGGTTTTCTTGTCGCAAAGTAATAGAACAATTTTGCTGGTACAATAGCATCATTATTTTTTACTTCATCAATTTGTAACCATAGAACATCGGCCCCAACCAATTTCAGAATTGATTCTTTATAACTGACTATTCCATGAAGAAATACAAATTCGTGTAAATCTAAAATTCTAATCAAGCGTTTATTCTCTTTGCTTATATCCCCGACAAAATGAAGTTCAATACTAGCTGCGATTTCAGGTCTTTCGGTTTTAATCTGGTGAAAAGCTTTGAGAAAATATTTTGCAGAAGTGTAGCTGTTAAAATCTCCGTAATGAAGTAAAACCATCTTATTAATAGCTCGCGGATGAGATTTGATTGATGTGAAATCTTCGGGATCAAATCCATGATCAATTATTGTAACTGATTCGAAAGTCAGAAAAGGGAAAAATCTTATTAGCTTTTCTTTGATTTTTCTGTTCGAAACAACAACCTTCTCAGCAGTTTTCAGAGCTTTGTATTCGAGCTTTTTATGTTTTATACGATGAAAAGGTGTCGGATAATTTATCAGATGACTTCCAAACCATAAATCACGATAATCAACAACTATCGGAACTCTTACTGAAGACTTTATCTTCGTCAATTCAGAAAAAACTGAGAATGGTGGACAGGAGACGAATATTACATCATAATGTGCTTTTTGAAGTAACGAAACAACTTCCGCTCTTGCCTGCTTTGACCACTTAATCTTTCCATCAGGAATAAATAAAAAATTAGATAAATAATTAAGCAACTTATTAACTATCTTCCGTGGTCTGCGGATTGGATCAAATCTATGAAAAAAGTTTAAAGTTCTTTTCTCTTTTATTCTGATTACTTCAACCTCTAAACCGTTCAATTCTTTTTGAAGAGATTCATCGGAATCATTAGCATCAACGGAATCAGTAGTAATGACTGTTGATTTCCAATTATTTCTTAAAAGATATTTGACAAACTTCAAAGTTCTTACAGAGCCACTTACTCTCGAAGGCGGGAAATAATAACTGACTAAAAGAACTTTGAAGAAATTCTCTGACATAAATTTTACTTTTGTAAACTATAGTTAGGTGCTTCGTGAGTAATTTTAATATCGTGAGGATGACTCTCCTTCAAACCAGCTAATGTAATTTTTATGAATTTGCCTTTCTTCTTTAACTGTTCAACATTCTTAGTACCACAATAACCCATTGCTGCTCTGAGTCCTCCGACAATCTGATAAATTGTATCGCTTAAAGGACCTTTATAAGGGACACGACCTTCTACACCTTCAGGAACAAGCTTGGAAATATCATCTTCGGCATCCTGAAAATATCTGTCTTTACTACCCTGTTTCATTGCACTCAGTGATCCCATTCCACGATAAACTTTATAACTTCTGCCTTCATATAAAATTTTCTCTCCGGGACTTTCATCAGTTCCGGCAAACAATCCTCCAATCATAACAGAATCAGCACCGGCAGCAATTGCTTTTGGTACGTCTCCTGTGTATCTGATACCACCATCGGCAATTATTGGAATTCCGAATTTAAACGCCGCTAAATATGCATTTGCGATTGCAGAAATCTGAGGGATTCCAACTCCGGCAACTACTCTTGTTGTGCAAATAGAGCCAGGTCCAATTCCAACTTTGATTGCATTAACCTTACATTTAATTAAATCCATCGCTGCTTCATAAGTTCCGATATTGCCGGCGATAATCTGTTCATATTTGAATTTTCTTCTGATGGCTTTGATATTTTTAATCACACCTTCTGAATGTCCGTGCGCAGTATCAATTACAATAACATCAACTCCTGCTTTGAATAAAGCATCAACTCTCTCGATTGTATCATATGTAACACCAACTGCAGCACCAACCCGAAGTCTTCCTAAATCATCTTTGCAGGCATTTGGATGCTTTTTCTTTTTCATTATGTCTTTGAAAGTTATCAATCCTTTTAACTTTTTATTTTTATCAATAACCGGCAACTTTTCGATTTTATATTTCTGTAAAATTTTTTCTGCTTTTTCTAAGGTTGTTCCAACAGGAGCAGTAACAAGATTTTCTTTAGTCATCAATTCAGATACTGGCAGTTTAGGATTTGGTTCAAATCTCAAATCACGGTTTGTTAAGATTCCAACTAATTCATTTGACTCATTGACAATCGGAATTCCTGATACACTATATTTCTTCATCAACTCGTGTGCATCTTCAACTGTTTTATCAGGAGTCAGAGTTATTGGATTGAGAATCATACCACTCTCGGAGCGTTTGACTTTATCTACCTCAAGACACTGTTGTTCAATCGACATATTTTTATGAAGTATTCCAATTCCACCTTCACGTGCAATTGCAACTGCTAATTCAGATTCAGTAACTGTATCCATAGCTGCAGAAACTATCGGAATATTTAGTCTTATATCAGTAGTTAAAAATGAAGTTACATCAACTTCTCTCGGCAGAACATTCGATTTTGAAGGCACAAGCAGAACATCGTCAAACGTTAAACCTTCCTGCAATAGTTTATTATCAATCATAAATTCCTCTGGTTATAAAATTAAAAAAGCCACAATACGTGGCTTAAAAATCGTTTGCTCAGTCAAACGCTGAAAATCCTGTTATATCTTCACCAATTATCAAAGTGTGCATTTCGTGAGTGCCTTCATAAGTTTTCACAGATTCTAGATTAGCAGCGTGCCTCATAACAGGATACTCATCAAGAATTCCATTTGCTCCTAAAATTTCTCTGGACATTCTTGCAATCTCGAGAGCTTTTTCACAATTATTTCTTTTTGCAAATGAAACCTGAGTGTGCTTTAGTTTTCCGGAATCTTTCAATCTTCCTAATTGCAAATTGATTAGTTGAGCTTTGGTAATTTCCGTTAGCATATAAACCAACTTTTCCTGAGTAATCTGATAAGCAGCAATTGGCTTACTAAACTGAACTCTGGATTTTGCATAATTCAAAGCTGTATCGTAACAAGCAAGCATAGAGCCGACAACTCCCCAAGCAATTCCATATCTTGCCTGATTGAGACACATCAATGCGTTTTTTAATCCTTCGGTTTTGGGTAATAAATTTTCTTCCGGAATGAAAACATTATCGAAAACAAGTTCAGATGTAACTGATGCTCTCAGGGAATGTTTTCCTTTCATTTCAGGAGCTGAAAAACCTTTAGTTCCTTTTTCGATTAGAAAACCTCTTACAACCCCATCAAGTTTAGCCCAGACCACAGCGACATCAGCGATAGTTCCGTTTGTAATCCACATTTTAGCGCCATTGATTACAAAACCGCCATCAACTTTTTCTGCTTTGGTTACCATACCGCCGGGGTTGGAGCCGTAATCTGGCTCTGTTAATCCGAAGCAACCAATTTTTTCTGCTTTAGCTAATTTCGGCAGCCAGAAATCTTTTTGCTCCTCACTTCCAAAAGCAAAAATCGGATACATAACTAAAGCACTTTGAACAGAAGCAAAACTGCGAATTCCACTATCACCTCTTTCAAGTTCCTGCATTATCAATCCGTAAGCAACATTATTAAGCTCGGCACAACCGTATTTTGAGGGAAGGGTCGGACCGAACAAACCCATTTCTGCCATTTTAGGGATTAAGTGTGACGGGAAAGTGGATTCACGATTATGCTTTTCGATTATCGGAAGTACTTCCTCATCCACGAAATCGCGTACTGAATCTCTTACCATTTTTTCATCTTCTGTGTAAAGAGATTCAACATCAAAGTAATCTACACCAATAAATTTTGCCATAATTCCTTTATTTTTTGTGTGTCAAAGTTATTAAAAGTAATAGGTTTTTACAATTTACTCTTTTGAATATTATAAAAATTGCATTGCTTATAAAAAAATCTGTTACAATATTTAGCTATGATTTTAAGGATTTCGAAAAATTATAGAAAGATTGCTTATTTAGTTTTGATTTCTTACCTAGCATTATTTATTGCTGAGGTCAGTCATCATCACTTTATTCAATTAAATTCAGAATCTTCATTTAAAGTTTCAAATGACTATAAGGCGAATAATCATTATACTTTATATTCTGAATTTACTTGTCCTATTCATCAATTTTTCAATTTTCTTCATAATTACAAAGTTGAAAACTCACAATCAACACTTATTTCAGTTAAAATAGAATCAATTAGTTTTGATTCTGATAATTTAACTCCAAAATTTTTCAACAAATCACAACCGTTTAGAGCGCCCCCAATAGTTTTCTCCTGACTTAATAAATCATTCAATTTTTATAAACCAATAAAAAGGAGATTACTATGCTTAAACTCGAATTTAAAAGAGTTATGCTTTTACTTATTTCTATAATTTTAATAACATTTTATTCTTGCAAAGAAAATCATATTCACGAACCCGAAGAACACTTTGAAGCAGAAGGAGTGGTATTTTATCAATCAGGGATAAAAATTGCTGAAGTTTTCAGAGGAGTTACAACAGACACTCTTTTTGCCGAAGTTAATCGGGAAGGTGCTCACACAGAAGTTAAGTTTTATGATAAGGATAAAAAAATATTAAATCCACCTGATTACAAGAAAAATCCAATGGCTTGGCAAATTTCAGACACAACAGTCGTAAAACTCAAACAACACGCAGGCGAAGCAGGAAGTTATGGATTTCATCTTGAAGGAAAACGAGTTGGGATTACAGACATAGAATTTTTTATAATGCACGCTGGTCACGCTGACTTCCGTTCGGGTAAAATTCCGGTTAAAGTAAGATGAAAACAGTTCTGTTAAATCACCTCAAGATAATTGGGGTGATTTTTTTATTTTTTTATAAACTAATCTTATCTCAACCAATTAGTATTGAATTATCAGGAAAAATTCTAAATGCTGAAAATTCTGAGCCGGTTACCAATGCAGTAATTTTGTTAATCGAGACAAACCAGTTCACTACTTCCGGAAATGAAGGGACATTTTCATTGGCAAACATCAGAAGCGAAAAATTTAGAATCAAAATTACTCATCTCGCCTTTCAGGAAAAGTTGATTGATTTGAACTTGGAAAATCAAAACAATAAAAATTTGATAATCTATCTTATACCTAAAACGATAAATCTTTCTCCTGTGGTAGTCAGTGGTAATTCGAATATGTCTTTGGTGGAGGAGATACAACAATATTCCACAATACTTAGTGGAAAAGACTTACAAAGAAATCTGAGTCAAACTTTAGCATCGACATTAAAAAATGAAGCAGGACTTTCAATTCGCTCAATGGGACCAGCTCCTTCAAGACCAGTTTTCAGAGGGCTTGGTCAGAATAGAGTTATGATAAGCGAAGATAGTTTTAATAATATTGATTTATCCGCAACATCACCAGATCACGCTGTAACAATTGAACCTTTTCAATCTGAAAGAATAGAAGTTTTAAGAGGTCCGAAAATTCTTACTAAAACTTCAACAACTGTTGGAGGAATTGTTAATTTAGTGAAGAATGATATTCCAACTCAGATTCATAATCAAATTCATTTTAATTTAGGAGGATATTATGAATCAGCAAATCAAGGGTTTTTGACTGGTGTTCAATCAGAAATTCCCTTCAATCCTTTTTCAGCAAGATTTGAATTGAGTCAAAGAAAAACAAAAGACCAAAAAACACCAATCGGCTTGCTTAAAAACTCTTATTCAAAAAATTTTAATAGTAATCTAGGCTTATCATATGTTGACGATTTCGGGTTTATCGGTTCAAACTTTAAAGTTTACAATCTGAACTATGGAATACCTGGTGGATTTGTTGGTGCTCATCCTTTTGGTGTTAGTATTGACATTGAGAAGCAACAGATTAATGCTCATTCAGAAATAAAAATCAAAAACCAGAAACTTGAATTGAAGTTCTCTAATGTTCAATACAGACATAAAGAGCTGGAGCATAACGGACTTATTGGTTCGGTATTTGCAATTAACACTAACTCAGGAAGTATAAATTTTGAGAATAATAATCTTTTGATTTTTGATGATGGCATATCAGGAATTTCTTTTGAACATCGCGATTTTAATATTGGCGGATATGTTTTCTCACCTCCAAGCAATTCGCTAAATCTCTCTGCTTACTTATATCAAACAAAGAAGCTAAACAGATTTAATTTTGAATTTGCATTGAGATACTCTTTTGATAAAGTTACTCCAAAGACAAAAAAGTTTAGTAGCAGAATTGGTCAAATTGATGAAAAAATATTTCATAATTTTTCTGTTTCTACAGCAACTTTATATCAGGTTTCTGATGTTGTTTTCGTTGGTTTAACCATCAGCAAATCTTCACGAGTACCTACTATAGAAGAGTTATTTTCAGACGGTCCTCATCTCGCAGCTTATTCTTATGAAGTTGGAAATCCCAATCTAAAATCCGAAGCAGGTTATGGAGCAGAATTCTATGTTTATCACAAATTTGACAAACTATTTTTCAACCTTAATTTTTTCTATAATCATTTTAATTATTTCATTGTTCCACAAAATACAGGAAGAATAAATTATCAGACTTTTTTACCAATTTATGAAACTCGAGGTGTAAAAGCTGTTCAAATTGGATTTGATGGTTCAGTAGATTGGAAAATATCAGAAAAGTTTGGTTTAAGTAAATCATTTAGTTATGTAA
>CAKZLD010000109.1 GCA_937125135.1 uncultured Ignavibacterium sp. | reverse complement strand
TTCATTCACGGAGTCGCAAAAAAAATTACAATTAATGGTATCGTCGAAAAAAATAAACCATCATATAGAATCAAATCAGAATTTGTTGTGAAGCTATCTGAGTATAAAATTGAAGTACCATCTTTGATGTTCATGAGAATCAGTGAAGAAATTAAATTAGTTTTGGATTTCTTCATCAAAGAGAAAAAATAACGGAGAATGACAATGAAATGTTATTTAATAGCTGCTTTAGCCCTCTTTAGCTTAGAAATATTTAGTCAGGAAATTACCTGGAAACGTTCATCAGAAAATACAACGTTACCTGAATTAAGATTATTCCGTTCTACTCAAGTTATCAATCTTCCTTCAGCAGAGACTTATGAGAAAGGTGATTTTGAATACGAGATTTCACACAGATTCATTCCTGCAGTAGATGAGAAAGGAAAATTCTTTGGATTGGACGGACCTGCGAATATCAGATTCTCTCTAAGCTACGCACCATCTGATAGAATGACTTTAACATTAGGCAGAGCAAATACTGACGGAAATATTGACTTAGCAGTTAAATATAAAACTTTGCAATTGAGGAATGATTTATTTCCTTCTGAATTATCAATAAGAATTGGTGCTGGTTGGAGTACGAATTTTCCATCAGATGAAAGGAAGCTATTTGATTCGAAAAATTTTCAGTTTTTTGCTCAAGCTATTTTCAACACATTATATGAAAGAACCTTAGGAATCGGAATTGTTCCAACGTATCTCTACAATAGTAATGTATATTCAACTGAAAGATATTATTCTTTTACTTTAGGAAGTTATGCGCAGATTTATCTTGATGAAAAATGGAGCGTTATGCTTGAATGGAATCCGACTGTAACTGGATATAGAAGTAGATTTAATCCATTAGCATTAGGATTGGAACTTGATACAGGCGGGGGACATTTCTTCAAATTTATTTTTTCAAACAGTGTTGATTTAAATACATCTCATTTTGTAAATGGAGCTTCCAAACAATTTTTCAAAAGCAGTCCGAGTTTTGGATTTAACTTGACAAGAATACTCAAATAAATTTTGAATGCTCGATGCTAAATGTTTAATGGAATTTTTAATAAAGGTTTAATAAAAATTTCCAAACTGGAATAACTCGAATAATTTTATTATTGATTTTTTCTTCAAATTCCTCGTCATTAGTTAAAAGGAAAGAATGATTGAGTTTAAGGTTATTCATTCCTTCAATCAAAGATTCTATCTCCCGTCTTTTTGTGGATGGTAGTGTTAAATCATAACAAACATTTATTAACTGTCTCTCACCACGAATATTATCATCCATAACAAAATCCACTTCTTGCTTGCCTTGAAAATAGTAAATACTATCTGAGTTTCTTCTAAGATAGTTAAATACAATTGACTCGAGAAGTTTTCCTTTATCCTCACTTATGCTTACGATTTTTCTAAGACCATTATCCAATAAATAAAATTTTGTAGGATTTCTCTGTTGTTTTTTTAAGTTTCTTGAGAATAACCTAACATTAAAAATTGTATAAGAATCTTCTAAATATGAAATATATTCATATACCGAATTCTTTGAGACCTTCAATCCATAGGAACTTAATTCATTATAAATTTTATTTATTGATAAAAGATTACCGGTGTTGCTAAAAAGAAACTTGATTAAGTATTTCATCAAATGAATGTTAGCAACGCCATACCGTTCTATAATATCTCTGTAGATTATCAAATCAAGATATTCGCTTAATGACCTCCACTTCAAATCATCAGGAAAATTAATTATTTCCGGGAAAGATGTATTATTAAGATATTCATTAAAATGGTTAATGATCTTAGCAATACCTTTTGATGATAAACTATCAATCTCGCAATCCTTAAAAAATAAAAATTCATTGAAACTTAGAGGGAAAATTTCGAAACTTAAAGTTCTTCCTCTTAGTGATGTACTTATTTCTTTACTTAATAGTTTAGAAGAAGAGCCGGTAAGGAATATTTCACAATTTTCATTATCATATAATCTTCTTACAAATAATTCCCATTTTTCTATCACTTGAATCTCATCAAAAAAGAAATACACCTTTTCATTTTTATTATCAGGAAATAATTCGTAATAAGATTGTAACAATAAATCCATTGTTTTAATAGAGGCTGGATAAAGACGATCGTCTTCGAAATTAACATAAATAATTCTATTGCGATGAATTTTATCTCGCAAACCTTTTATTATATTGAACAAAAGATAAGTTTTCCCGGTTCTTCTTGCACCTACAAGTGATATTATTTTACCTGTATTTAAGGGAATATTAATTTCTCGCTTTTTTATTTCAGGTAATTCTCTCTTTATGAAATCAACTATTATAGTTTTTAAAATTTCTTTCATATTGTACCTATTGACAGGGACAAAAATAGATTTTTTTGTCTTTATGCACAAATACAGAATTGGATTTAGATAGAATTAAAATAGACTACAAAATATTAATGACGTAGAATTTTTTGACAAAGTATAAATCAGAAATAAAAATTAAGTCTCGATAACTACTTTATTCATTGAAGTAAATATTAACCGCCTCCACATCAATGCTGCCATCGATAATTAGTGGTTCCGAGTTGTCTTTTAGATGGAATTCTAATTTTTGTGGTTCTAAAAGAATACTAAAATTCTCAATGATTTCATCATTAGTGGAAAAGACGAATATTTTGGATTGATTTCCATTTTGTAGAATTTTTACGAGAAAATCTTTATCCTCATCTACAAAAGTCTTTGTAACGATTTTGGGCTTCAAAACATACTCTGAATCAGCAGCAAATCTACTTGGCTTTTTTCTAAGCGGACTTGCAGTTTTTAGTTGAATTAATTTAACCAATTTCGGAAGGGAATAAGCAGAGATTTTATCGGCAATCAATTTTTTAGTTTTATAATCTATAGGTTTTGAAATTTCAGCTTTCATGTTTTGATAAAATGAAATTGGTTCTGAAAAAGAGTCATCACTCAATAATAAATTCTTCTTCTCTTCACTTAAAGAATCCGGGAAAAAGACAAAATTGAATATATCCTTTTCTGTTACTACTATGTTTAAATTTGTTCTCATTCTGATTACTTAATACTTGAAATACTATAACTTTTGGAAAATTTCGAATATGTTTTTCAATAAATTCTCTATTTATTTAATGTATAGCACATTTTTTCAGAATTTCTGTTTTTTTAACCATATTGGATTATCCATTTCAGTATAAAAAATTATTGTGATTTTAACTCGTGGAGAATTTTATTTCTAAAAATCTTATAAAGATACTCCACAATATTTTGGTATTTCAAATTATATTCATCTAGGGTAAGACCTTCACAATTTTGGAGAAAATAATTATGTAAGCCAATTTGCAAGCCACCATTTTTCAAATCCTCACAGATATTTTCAAAGGCATTTCTAATAAACATTTTTTCGTCTTCGGTAATTTTACCTTTATCAAGATAACTCTTATTTAATTTTTCTAAAGTGACATCAAATGCCTTTTTAACAATCGAATCAATTTCAAAATTCCATTCCTGTTCAAAGGAAATTGGTAAATTAAAATCCGTTGACTTTATTTCTTTGATTTTCATTATCAATGCATTCAAAGGAATTGCAGGAGCTAAATTCGAATTTGATCGAATGTAGTTAAAAATATTATCAAAAATTTCATTTTTATTAAAGAATAGACTATTAGGTAAATCAGAAATGAAATTAGAATCAGGAAGATTTCTAAAAGAAATTTCAGAATCTTTTTCAAGTAAATAAACTGTACCTAGAAAATATTTTTTTGTCAGATTCTTTTTCGAAATAAGGTAATTTACCGAATCTAAAATCTTAGAGGAGAAAGGATCTGACTCGCGAAGAACATTAGAGATGTATATGTCAACACTTTTACTTACAATCCTCTAGATAAAAAACATAGCTTGAGCATCATTTTCAATTTTGGGTTGCCAATTCTCAAAGGCTGATCTAATCTTGGTGAAAATATTGTTGTCATCTGGTTCAAAAATCGGAGCGATTGCATCGAGAGACATTTTTGTTAAAGAGAGGTCTTCGGTCATTAAAATTTTATTAAAATTTTTGTAGCGGTGCTTGATATAACATTTAGCAATCTTAAAGCAAAACTCTACTAGATAGTTTATTTGTTGGCGAGAGGTTTTACCATTATTACAACATTTAAGTATTCCTAAAAGTGAAATGTCGCTTTTCATACTCAACATATCTAAGAAAAAATTTCAAAATCTCTATAAACTAATTATTAATAATTTCCTCAATACCATTCCAATTAAATAAGTAAATATCTTCTATCTGAGTATTTTTAGCTTCAGGGAAGAGGAGGTATTTCTTAACTTGACTGAAATTACTCTCTGAGAATACAGAAAAATTCTTTAGATAATCCTTATTAAATGTTTCTCCGCCTTTAATTTCTAATGCGATAATGTTGTTAAAACTTTTTTCTATAATACAATCAATTTCTTTTCCGTTGCTCTCCTTGTAATAATAAATTTGAGGTTGTTTACCTGAATGATAAAATAGCTTAATAATCTCACTTATAACAAAATTCTCAAATAAAGCCCCATAAAGATGGTGAACTTTCACCGATTTTTCATCATTTATTCTTAAAAGGGAACAGACAATTCCTGTGTCGTAAAAATAGAGTTTCGGTGCTTTTATTACTCTCTTATTGAAATTATTATGATAAGGTTTAAGTAAAAAAATGATATAACTTGCTTCCAATAATGATAGCCAAGATTTTACGGTATTAACAGAAATACCAGTATCATTTGCAATTGAGGTTAGGTTCAAAATTTGTCCAGTTCTTCCCGCACACAAAGTTAAAAATCTTGTGAAAGTATTAAGGTTTTCTACTGCTTTAAGAGTTCTTATATCCCTTTCAATATATGTTTGTAGATATGACGGATAGAAATCATTGGGATTGATTTTGTGATGAAAAATTCTTGGAAAGAATCCAGAAAAAATCAAACTCAAGTAATCTTTAGTGATTTCTTTTGGTAATTCAGATATATCAAAAGGTAATAAGTGATTGATACTTACTCTACCAGCCAATGATTGAGAAATTTTTTCATTGAGAAGGAAACTTTGCGAACCAGAGAGAATATATTGCCCGGTTGTTCCTCTTTCATCTGAAAAAACCTGTATGTAGCTAAATAACTCAGGAATATTCTGAGCCTCATCTATAATTACTTTATCTCCTGCATTTTTTAAGAAACCAATTGGATCTGAAAGAATTATTTCTCGTAAGTCTATTCTTTCGAGATTAAAATATTTATAATCTTTGAAAAATTCTTTCATTAGAGTTGTTTTACCTGATTGCCGTGGACCTGTTAAAAAAACAACGGGAAATTTATCAAGCATTTGTCTTAAGTGAGCTATTATTTTTCTATGAATAAACATTTTTCTATGCAAATATTAAATCTTATTGCAAATATACATAGATATCATTTACTATTTATAATACCTTTCGATTTATAATGCAATTTTTATGATTTAAGTTAGAATTATCGCTAAAATAAAAACTTAACTTGTGATAGATATTTGCAGAAGCCTTTATTTCATTTCTTCTCTTTTCATCCACTTACCATATTCGTAGTATAGTATATTGCTTTTCACTTTTTCTATGTACTCCTTTGTGTCAGTGAATGGAGGTTGTAATTTTCCTTTGGTTACTAAAGAATCTCTAATTACTCTGAACTGGTTGTCCACAATAATATCTATCTCAGAAGTGGAATGGTTGTAATAGTACACGAGAGTTCCGAATTTATTTTGATAGGATATAGTTAAATAACTAATAAACGTCTCGAAGCGTATGGAGTTTTTATCTTCTATAAAAGTTAACGTAAAAGGAGTTAAACCTGGAATTCTGTAATTCATCATTATTTCATAGTCAATTTTTGGAAATCTAATGTAGAAGATTGGTTTAATAGGATTCTTGTAATAAATTCTATATTCTTCCGTAGTTGGTCTGTAACCTTCGAAATCCTTGAGTGTAGTAGCCCATAAAACAACATCTTCAAAACCATTGTCAGCACCTACTCCAATCATATCAATTTGATTATCATTATTTATATCTCTCAAAATTGCTCCTTTTGTATGTCCCGAGACCCATTGCGTACCAAATGCTCTTTGTCCATTTTGAATATCAATAAAAGTAATTGCACTACTAAACGAAAAACGACTGTTTGCAATGAATAGTAAGAGTTTTCTACCATCAATTGTTATTGTGTCTCCGATTTCAGTAATTGAGTAAGATTTATGTAATCCTTCTCTTTGAGTATATACGCTATCATCAAAAGTATATTCCCAAATTTTATTTCTATTTTTATCAACACAAATAATATTTGGTGTGAAAAACCTTCGGTTTTCGTTTTCAATGAACTCAGGTTTTTTGTAAATGACTTCATTATCTCCGTCGTTATCAATATCAGTTATTAAAAAATTTCCACGAATCAATTTTTGTTCATAAACTGTAAAATCAACGTAAATAAAAATATCCCATAGCACTTTACCGTGCTTGTTCTTTATATATGCTCTATTTCCGTCAAGAGTTATAAAAGATGGATTGTCATCCAAATCAACAAGAAATAGATAAAACATAAACAATAAAATAAATGATAAAAGAATTACACCGATTGAATTAGCTTTAACGAATTTTGCAGTCCTAACAGCAGGATTTATTTTCTTAATTTCTACTAAATCCCTTCGATTAAGTATATCATCAAAATTTTCAACTGGAATAATCTTTAAATTTCTATGGGGATACAACTCCTTTAATTGTGTTAATGCAAATTGAGCATAGGTTTCCTCTAATTTCGGAATTACAAAGTTTTTAATGTCTGAATAAAAGATTGTTTTTACTTTTTGTTTAATAATCTTTTCGCCAATGTTTAATATATCTCCGGTTTCTGTCACTCCTCCGGTAAATGCATTATTTGGATTTATGGCAATAGTATAAGGTGGATTATAAAACTTCAACAATTCTTCAATCATTGCAAGACAAAGCGCAATTCCCAGTGAATTACCTTCATAAAATCCAATTTTCTTCTCAAAGCTAATTATGACTTCGTGTTGTTTATAAGGTCGCTTAACATATTTACCAATTATCCTCAAAGCAAGCTTCCAGGAGATTTTACATTGTTGAGATAATTTT
>CAKZLD010000108.1 GCA_937125135.1 uncultured Ignavibacterium sp. | reverse complement strand
ACAGTTAAACCGACTACTAATGGAGTTAATCCTACACTTATTGCCAAAGAAGATGAACCCCGCACAAGAAGTTCGCCTCCGACAAATAAAGCAATAAGCCCCCCAATCAGAAGTAATATAAGTTCTGCCAAGTAAAAACCTTAAATTTTTTGAGATATATCACTAAACAATTTACTCTTATCAAGCATGATTGAATATTTTTAACTATAATCATACTTTTAACACACAAAAATAAACAATTATGCGATTGTTCTTTGTTAAGATAAAACTTAATTTTCATTCATCACAGGGGTGAAATAAAATGAAAAAAGTATTATTACTAATATTTTTATATTGTTCTTTTCTTCATTCTCAAGTAAATCTAAGTGTAATTCTTCGCACTCCAATTCCACTAAGTCTCTCAGAATGGCAAACAAATCCTTCAATAGTTCAGATAATTATAAATAATCAGTCAGCAAAAGATTATCCAAACAGCTATATTTCGTTTAGTATAATCAATGAGCAAAATGTAATCGTTGCGCAGACAAACGATCATGACCCTGCTCTTCCGAGATTCAATATTCCTCAAGGACCTTCAAATGTAATTTATAATGGTTCACAGATTTTTAATGTGAATGCTGTAAGTTTTGATCAGAATATAAGAAACATCGCAGCAGTCACTAATTCAATTCCTGAAGGTGATTATCAGTTTTGTGTAAGATTATTTGATTCCAATGGTAATAATATTTCCTCAACAGGAGAAGTATGTACAAACTTTTTCATAATGATTCCCGATCCACCGACGCTTATTTCACCAATTGATAATGAATTGGTCAACAACCCATTTCCAAATTTTTTATGGACACCGGTAGCCAACTTACCATTAGGAACAAATATCAATTACAAAGTAAAAATTTGTCCGTTATTCACTGGTCAAACACCAAGAACTGCAATTGATAACAATCCGGTTTTGTTAGAAAAAAGTAATATTCAGAATACATCATACATTTATCTTCCTTCTGATTTACCATTCAACTATTTTCCTGATGCAGTTGGATTTGTATGGCAGGTGCAGGCATTTAATCAGTTTAATTTACCGGCAACAAGGAACGATGGAAAAAGTGAATTAGGTACTTTCAGATTCAGTTCAGCTCAGCCAACATCAATGGAATTAGTTTCGATTTATCCAGTTGATAATGACACTGTTCCGTGGATTCCACCTTATCTGATTGTAAAATTCACACCATATTCAGATGATATCAGAAACGTAAACTTTACTTTAAGATTCAGAAGAGATGGAAGTCCGGCTGAACAAATCCTTGAGCGAAATCTGAATTTTCCTTCAGGACCAAAGAATAGTCAGGGATTGAACTCCGATGACAAAGCCTCTATGTTGATTGTTAATGTAGATGATTCGAGAAATGTTGTTAGCTGGATGAGAAATCTTGAGGAAGGTAGCAAATATTATTGGAATGTTTCAGCAAATATTATAAAAAGCAGCGGCGAAAGTATTTCACTTTCAACTCCTCAATTATCATTTGTTTGTGGATTAAAGAAACCGGAAATAAAAAGTCCTTCAAATGATTCGACATTTACTATCGGAACTGATGTAAAAATCAATTGGCAAATACCTCAACCCAATCAGCTTAATTTTAACTTTGTTGATGTATTACAGACCAGCGGTTTTCATGCTTTTGGATCTTCAACAAGTGCAAAAGCAAAATTCAAAGTCGAAGTTGCCAGACAAAGTTCTTTCGATTCAATATATATTTCTCAACTCTATAGTTTACCATATTCAGGACAATATTCTATAGGACAAAATTGTGACAGTTTATTTAATGAAATTTCAAAATCTTTTCCATCTATAAATGATACTGGCAATTTTTACTGGAGATTAAAATATCTTACCTTATCAGATGAACCCTACTTTACAAGTGATGTAAGAAAAATAAAAATCAAACCTGTTACATCAATCAGTTGCTTCGAAATGAATGTTCAGATACCAGAAAGATTTGCAACGATTACAAACACAAAGCCAAGATTTTCTGTTTCGATTAAACCTCAGATAAGAAAAAGTGCTATTACGGGCGGGCGGATAAAAATATGGTCAATGCAATCAAGGTCCGAAATGCCCGAAGATGTTAAGAGCAAAACTCCTTTATTAGATACTACTTTCTCTGGGAGTGATGATGGAAAGCTTTTTGCATATACAACAGATATGAGCGGGTTTACAAGGTACGATTTAAATTTTATAAATAGAGATACATCAACTGTAACATTTGCTGCAGATACTGGTAAACATTATCTGTGGAATTTTTCATTAAACTTTAATAAAGATTCAATTCGTGTTGATGGGATGAAATGTGACTCAGCATTTGTTGTAACCAATGATGGAATCTTTTCAATTTCTAATGAAATTGCCTCAGATTCTGGTGCCTGTCCCGGCGAATGCATATCAGCTCTACCTACAAACACAACTATATCCACCTCAACTTTTGCAAAAGATACCGTAATTAAAATCGGAAAGTTTGACCTTAAATTGAGGAATGTTTCTGGTAATGGTTCTTCACTAAGAGGTGAGGGTGAGATTGATGTTCCATATTTGCGGGCTCCGATTCTTGTAGAATTTAACGGATTAAAAGTTAATACTGATAATCAGGTTTTTGACGGAGAAGTTTTTGCCAAAATAGTGGACGGTGCTCCTTATCAATCCTCTGAAGGTAATGATTTTGAAGGTCAGGCATTAAGTTTTGCCGAAGATAAGTTGAAATTCAAAGCCATTCACGAATATTCCGGTAGTTTAGGAAGATTAGTAAGTGGATTTGCAGGAAACAATCCAGTTGGATTACCAATTGGTTTTGACCGGGAATATAATGGACATAAAGTTGTTCTTGCAATTATCGGAATGAAATTTACTCCGACTCAGGCAGTTCTCAATGCTGCGATGTATGTTGAAATACCTGAGCTCGGTCCTGATGTCGGGTTTGGATTGGGTGCAAAAAATATTTGTTTTCATAAGAACGGAATTGCAGGAAGTGGACAGGGAACACTTTATCTCGCACAGGATTTTGGCTATCGAAATGAAGGTAGTTGGAGTTTTTTATTTAAAGCTCCAACTGCTACCGATCCAGGGACTTATGCAACTTGGGATTGCAATGGCTTTAAAGATCTGTTTATTTCTGCAGAGGTTGAATTTCCGCCATCTTGGTTAAAATCTTCAACTGGCCTAGATACTACAAGATTAGTTAAAGCAAAATTTACGACAAGAGCTGAAAAAAGTGGTAATGGATGGCAATGGATGGCTTCAGCAAATCTTGAAGAATGTGAAATTACTTCGGCACCTGGATTTAAACTTCTCGTTCATGATATGGTTTTTGATTATTCAACTACTAGAAATCCTGAAACAATTTCTTTCCCAGCTAACTACTCGGGCACTACAAATAATGAATGGAAGGGCTTCTTTATTAGAAGAGCAACATTAATTCTTCCTGATAAAATCAAAACATTTGAAAATCAAAACCCAAATTTGTTGGTTGATAATCTGATAATTGATAGAACTGGATTTACCGCTGATATTATTTCAGCAAATATATATCAGTATCCGAAAGTAAATTTTGGAAGCTGGGGCGCTAGCATAGATACTTTGAGACTTAAGTTTATTAGTAGTTCTTTGCAGTACGGTACTCTTAATGGTAAAATTAAAGTTCCAATATTCGATTCAACACTTACTTATTCAGGTACGCTTTCGAGATATATAGATTCTACAAACCTCAAATATCAATTTTTAATTGTCCCCTCTGATACAATTTCCACCAGCTGGACTTCTAAACTAAGTCTATACCCAACTTCAAAAATTGAAATAACTGACACTTCAGGAAAATTTGTTGCACGAGCTGTTCTAAGCGGAAGTTATAATTGGACTGGTTCAACTGGAAAATTATCTGATATAGGTTTATCCGGAATTACATTTGAAAACTGGGGCTTAACTACTGAAAAACCATATTACATACAGGGGACTTGGGATTTTGCCAGCCCTCAACACAGTGTGTCTGGATTTCCAGTTACCATTAATAATGTGAGTTTTGTTCATCGTGAAAATAATGGTCAGTTTGCAATTGGTATGAAGTTTACTTTAGGAATAAATCTTCAGCCAGGTGCAAATGCAATTAGTGGAAATACTACTCTAAGTGTTTGGGCAAGGCAGGTATCAGTTGATGGTCCTCTATCATTTATTTTCGATGGGGTTGAACTTGAAGGTATCTCTATTAATGCAGATCTTGGTTCAGTTCGGATAAATGGTTCCGTTCAACTCTACAATTCTGATCCAACTTATGGAAATGGATTTAGAGGAGCTGTTGAAGCAGTATTCGTGAATCAATTTTCTGTATCAGCTACTGCACAATTCGGGTCAGTTAATAATTTCAGATATTGGTATGTTGATGCTAAAGCCCTGATGGCAAACGGAATACAAGTATTTTCAGGAGTTGGAATATATGGTTTTGGAGGTGGTGCCTGGTATCATATGAGTAAATCCGGAAATACAAATCTTTCTTTACCACCGAATCCCACTGATACTTCATCTATACCCGGTAGAACGAACTCGGGTTATAGCTATATACCTAATCAGAATATTGGTTTTGGATTTAGAGCCACTGTTATTATGGGCACTCATCCTTCCGCTGAGGCATTCAATGGAGATCTATCACTTGAAGGGGAATTCCTTTCTAATGGTGGTATAAGTCGTATCTCAATTACAGGTGATGGATTTATGCTTTGTAGTATTACTAAAAGACCTGATGCGAAAGTTCGTGCAAATGTAAATATGGAGTACAATGTACCAACACGTACTTTTCACGGAGTATTTAATGTTAGTATAAATGCCTCTCCACTATCTGGCGGTGGACAAATGGTTCTTCATTTTGCTCCTGATATATGGTTTATCAAAGTTGGTGAGCCAGATAACCACATATCACTAAATCTTGCGAGTTGGCTTAATGTAAATGGATATTTGATGGTGGGCAAAAATTTACCGGCACCACCGGCACTTCCATCTGAAATTCAATCACTATTCCCAACATTTACAACTCAACCGAGAAACGAAGCAATTCAACAAGGAAATGGCTTTGCTTTTGGAGCTCAGTTAGACATAAATACCGGTAGAAAAACTTATCTCATCTATTATGGACAGGCGAGATTCATTGGTGGATTTGATTTGGCTTTACTAAACTATGGAACGGGAACAACATGTGAAGGTAGAAGCGGATCAATCGGAATTAATGGCTGGTATGCAATCGGTCAGATTTACGCATATGTTAATGCTTCAATTGGTTTGCATGTAGATTTATGGTTTACAGAAGGTGATTATGAAATCCTCAATCTTGCTGTTGGTGCTGCTCTTAATGGGGGTGGACCAAACCCGACGTGGATGAAAGGTGTTGTTGGTGGCAGATATAATATTCTTGATGGAGCAGTTAAAGGTAATTGTAATTTTGAATTCAAACTTGGAGAAGAATGTCTCCCGATTATTGAAAATCCTCTTTCAAGAATTGATCTTATCTCAGATATTAATCCGGTTAATGGTTCAAACAATGTAGATGTATTTACAGAACCTCAAGTTGCCATGAACTTTAAAGTTGATACCCCTTTTGAACTTCAGGAAATGCCAACATCATCTCAACCTTCAAGGGTAAGAATTTTTAGAATTAAACTCAGACCCCTTAGCGTAGAAAGAAAGAATGATAATGCATCTATTGCAGGAAATATGATTATTTCGCAAGACAAACACTCAGCATACTTCAGTCCTCATAATGTTCTTGGCTCAGCAACTCAATTCAGATTTAAAGCAGCTGCCTATGGTGAAGAATATATTTCCGGAAACTGGCAACCGGCAAGAAAAAATGATGGAACAATTATCGAACAATTAGTTGAAACTAATTTTACGACTGGTAATGCACCGGATTATATTCCTCAAAGTAATGTGGCATACAGCTATCCTTTCAATGGTCAAAATTATTTTCTCCAGAATGAATGCCGAAAGGGTATTGTTCAACTTATGGCAGGACAACCCGATCTATTTATTCCTCGAGTGGGTTATAACCTCGAATTGATTACCAGATTTATTCCTATTGATCTAAATATGCAGCCATTTGATGTTCCATTTACATATAATTCAGCTTCAAAATCAATTCATTTTCAGATACCCGATTTGACAAATAACAAAGCCTATTTTGTACAAATAATAAAAAAAGAAATAAAACAAACCTCTATCCAAATCGGACCGGGAGGGATACCACTTTTAAACCCAGAAACAGGAATTGGACAACCGTCACTTTTAACTATTAGAGAGCGAGTTCTTTTTAACAATCCAAATGCGAACCTGTATTTATCTCAGAGAACTATTTCAGCATCGAGAGTGAAGGCTGGCGAAAAACTTCTTTATGCATTTTACTTTAAAACAAGTCAGTTTAATAATCTCGAATCAAAACTTTCATCTTATAATTATTCTTCAACGGAAATTCCTCAGCCGGTTGGTTTTTTTGAATACCAGATTGCAAAATACAACGGGATAGAAAGATTTGATTATTATGATTTCAACCCTCATACTTATCAGAGATCTGGAAATATTTACCAAATAGGACCTTTAATCAAAGTAACTGCAGGTGAAAGATCAGCTGGTTGGCATAATACATTTACTAATCCGAATATTTATGATCAGATTCAATGGATGAGAAGCAGAAATTTATGGTCTGGAACTGTTGCGTTCGAAAATTCTTTTCTGGGTTTATTGACAACTAAATTATCTGAGGTTAACTATGCCACATCGCCTCCAAATGTTACTGATATTACTCAAATGATTTATTCAGGAACTTCTCAGGTTGGTGCTGGAAATCTGCTTCAAATTCAGACGGGAGTTTTGCAGATGTATGTTCCTCCACTTTCAATTAAATATAATCACGGTATTATTATTCCTCAAGACTTTGTAAATCTCAAACTTAGGGCTGTTTCATTGTTGGCGAATCCTTTATCGGGTTTAAGTGCATCAGAGAGATCACGACTTAATCAGATTTCTAACAGAAACTATCAAATGATGTTCAGAGGAAACTATCCTTTAAAGTTTTTATACAATTATTGGGGTTGCAGAGGCCCGGATGATCCAACTCCCACTTATAACAAATGGTTTGTGTATTAAAATTTAACGATGGCAGAAGGGGAATGATTATGCAAATTTTTTGTAATAGAAATTTCGGACTAAAGAAAAAAATTCATTTGATTCAAACATTTGATGATATTTTTTATTCTTTCAGATTAATTTTTGTTATTCTATTATTCTCAGAGATATTGACTGCACAGGGATTAGGTAATTATATAAAAGTTGGTGGTTCAATAAACCTTAGCGATAATTTTTATTCATCCAGCGGAATTGACAGAAGACAACCAGCTAATGTAGCCCGTGGAATTTTACGGACAACTGTTACTATATACGATCAAATTCAATTACCTTTCGAACTTTATATTTCAACACAGGAAAGAAAATTTCAACAACCGTTCAACCAATTCGGAGTAAGTCCAAAAATTTCAAACTGGTTGACTTTACACGCCGGATACTTCAACTCAAGAATTTCTGATTACACATTCGGCGATTTGAGATTGCTTGGAGGAGGTATTGAACTTACACCGGGCAATTTCAAATTAAAATTTCTCTATGGAAGAAGCAGAGCAGCAACTGAATCGAATGAAATACAATCTTTCGGTGGTACTTACAAACAAAATGTTTATGCGGCTTCTATCGGATATGGCAATGAATCTGTCGCTTTCTTTTCGCTGAATTTATTTCACGCAAAAGATGATAGTTCATCAATTAAAAAGGATTCGCTTACTCTAAATCCTGCTGAAAACCTTGTTGGTTCTTTGCGTTTAGGTTTTAAGATAATTGAAGAGTTGAATTTATTAGGAGAGGTTGCATTATCTGCATACTCCAGCAATATTTCAGCTGAAAGAATTTCTGTTATTGATTTTCCCGAGTTTCTTTTTACTCCCAATATTTCCTCGAGGATTGATGGTGCAGTAAAACTGCAGATAAATTTTAAACCATCGAATTTATGGTCACTGCGATTTAACGGACAGTGGATAGGACCTGGTTTCTATTCTCTGGGTTACTCACTTATACCAAACGATCTTATGGAATTTTCGCTCTCACCTTCGGTTAAATTGTTGAACAACAAATTAAATATACGGGCACAGGCAGGAATAAGATATAATAATCTGAGAAATAACAGAGTTGCAACTACAAACCGATTCACAGGGTCTCTAAATGTTAACTGGCAGATTAGTCAATTGTTTGGATTTGATATTAACTATAACAATAATCAGATTATATCAAAACATAATAATGATACACTTAAACTTTCAAATATTTTTAACTCGATTATAATTTCCCCTCGTTTTCTATTTGATGCTTTCGGAGGAAGAAATACACTGAACTTTAATTATGCACATCAGAACTCTATTGATAAAAATGTTATTTCTTCTCAATTCTCTGATAACAAAACACATTCGTTAAACACCATACATTCAATATCATTACCGACGTCTTGGAATTTTACTACATCTATTTTGCATAACAGGTCTATCACTACTTTCGTAACAACGAAGATAACGAGTATTTCTGAAAATATTGGGAAAAGATTATTTGATAACAAATTAAGTGTTTCTCTTGGAGCTGGAATTAATTTTATTAAAACAACAGTAAATGACAGTCAGATTTTTTTTATTCTTAATTCTAATTACAACCTTGGTAAGTACGGATCAATAGGTTTTACACTATCGAATAATAATTACAGAGCTGACAGTCAGTTAACTAAAAGTTATCAGGAAACTTATGGAAGTTTACAATATAATATATCATTCTAATGAATATTGATTATATGGAGGAATTCAGATGAAAGACTTTAAATTGAAAAATTCACTAATAATCTTGTTAATTTTTTCGTTATCGAATTCTCTTTTTTCACAAATTAATAGTGCTTCGGAATATGCTATCGGTAAAGCTGAAATAATACTTATAGCTAAACCGGATAAGGATTCGGTTGTGCTAAGATGGGCACCGTCAACTCCTGGTGGATGGGTTATAGCAAATAAAATTGGTTACAACGTAGAAAAGGTTGAATTAAGTCTGGAAAAACCTTTCGAGCCGGGAGATTTTGAAAGATTGAATACCATTCCCCTCAAACCTTTATCCATAGATGAATGGAAATTAAAAGTATCTGAAGATAATGTTTTTTCCGCAATCGCATCTCAGGCAATTTATGGAAAGTTGTTTATTCCTAAGGCTCTTGATGAGAAAAATCTTAACGCCCTAAAGAACGCCGCAGACGAACTTTCAAACAGATATGCATTTGCACTCTTTGCTGCGGATAATGATCCAACAACCGCAGAGGCAATGGGTCTCAGATGGGTTGATAAAAATGTTCAGGAAGGGAAATCTTATGTTTACAGAATTTATATAGCTGAAAAAATGAATGAATATTCTTTCGATACCGCATATGTTATTGTTGATGTTAAATCAGCAGATAAAATTCTGCCGCCCGCTGAGCTTACATTTGAAAGCGGGGATGCTAATATCAAATTGAAATGGAAAGATTATCCTCACAACAAATTTTCGGGGTATTATGTCTATCGCTCTGATGATGGTATTAATTATAAAAAATTAAATCAGATGCCACTTGTTATGGCTACATCAAATGAAGCAAATGATGAAACACAACCTTCATTTATTGATACAACAACAATCAATTATAAAAATTATTCTTACAAAATTTTTGGCGTAACTCCTTTTGGTGAATTAAGCCAACCAGCAGAGATAATAGCATATTCAAAAGATCTGACTGCACCACAAGCTCCTGTACTAGACAAACCCAGACAAATTAGTCATAATGAAATATTACTAAACTGGAAAATGATTGAAATCAGTGATGATATGGCTGGATTCATAATCACCAGAAGTAATAATCCGCTTTACAATTTCCAACCTTTAACTCCTAAGCCATTAGCTAAAAATGTTTTTAAATATATTGATAATGTTTCCCAGCAAGAGGAGGTTTATTATTTAGTGGGAGCTGTTGATACTGCGGGAAATGTAGCCTTCTCTTTACCACAAATGGTCATATTGATTGATACAATGCCTCCTTCAATTCCTAAAGGTCTATCTGGGACAATTGATTCAAATTGTGTGGTAACATTAAAGTGGAATATGGGTAATGAGTGGAATTTATTTGGTTATAGAATACTACGCGCAAATGATCCAAACCACGAATTTCAACAACTCACCGGTGAAGTATGGACAGATACTGTTTTTATTGACACAATTAATATAAACACCCTTTCGCGATATGTTTACTACAGAATAGCTGCCGTGAATACAAGATATCAACACTCCGAACTTTCTCCTATTCTCGCACTGAAACGGCCAGATATGATTCGACCTTTAGCAGCTGAATTTAGCAATGTATTTGTTACTGATTCAAGCATCACACTTGAATGGATAGCAAGCCCAAGCGAGGATGTAGCATATCAGAAGTTATTCAGACGTAAGCAAGGTGAATCTTTATGGAGACAAATTGATTCTTTATCAAGAGATAAAGCAAGTTTTGTAGATTATAATGTTGAAAAGTCAGTTACATATGATTATACAATAGTTACTGTCGATAGCTCACGACTTGAGTCAGCAATGTCATTTCCAGTTAGTGGTAGACCTTATGATATCGGGAAAAGAAATCCTGTAAGTAATTTAATTGCTAGGTATGATGAGAAAAATTCAACTGTTATCCTAAATTGGGAGTATAATAATTCTCCAAAGGAAAAATATTGGTTTGTTATTTATCGAGGGAAAGATCGGAATAATATGTTTGAATTAAAATCAGTTGATAACAGTGTAAGAAATTATTCTGATAAGGCAATTTCTGTTAAAACAAAATACTACTATTCAGTTGCTGTTATGACATCTTTCGGCGGACAATCTGAAAAAGTTTTTGTTGAAATAGATATCCCCTGAAATTTAATTTAAGAGTTGATATTCTTTATAATATAAACTTTATCATTTCTTCTAACCAGTGAAGGAAGTTTAATTGTTATTTCATCACCCTTAGAAGCTTCGG
>CAKZLD010000107.1 GCA_937125135.1 uncultured Ignavibacterium sp. | reverse complement strand
GTGGTTTTGTTTATTCTTATTGAAATGGAATCAAGTAAACCATAAAAATTGTCTGTTGAAACCAGTGGTGAATTTTCTGAATTGTGAATAAGAGGAAAGTTGCTATTGGTTTTTGTAATATCAATTTCAGTATTTCCTTCAAGGATTTTTTTTAAAGCTTCAAATTGGAATGATATTCTCGCAATCTGAGAGCTTAAAAATTCTTCTTCACTTTGTATAAATGATTGATCTTTTAATTTGTTTAATTGCGCTAAAAGTTTCTCAGTAAAAGATGGATTAACACCGAAGCATTCGAACTGTTTGATAATAAGAAAATATTCATCTACAAATTCAGCGAGTAATGTCTCAATGAAATTGGAGTTATGGAGTTTTAGTACGTTTTCAAAATAGTTAAAATAAAGTTCGGTTCGTTGGTGAAAAGATAAATTCTGAAAGTCCTGCTCAATTAGCCTCTCCCTCAGAATTTCGTAATCTAAGAGATTAAGTTTTGTATTTTCCGTTTTCAATCTTCGAAAAATATTTTTTATCAAAAATAATAATAAGTAATCAAAGAAAACCGCATAATGAAAATTTTATCTAATTATATTTTAGTTGAATTATAGTAGGGCTTAATATTTATGGTATTATTAAAGATTATTTTAAAAAAATTTTAAGCACTGGAAATGGAAATACAGAGAGTAGGGAATATAATTCTATCCACGATTTTACAAGAATTCAGCATAAAACAAGGCTTAGATTAGTATGATAATAGCGTAACTGAAGCGTATCTGGAGCGTATGTGGAACGAGTTTGTAGTATATTGAGTTGTGAAATGATATTAGTTAGAGGACGTTTCATTGAGGAAGTTACCTGTTAATGACCAAATAATTATGGGTGAGTTTGCAAGTTTTATAAGAATAATTTTTGGATTAAAAGTCATATGATGAGATTTTGTATTTAACTATTGACAATTCAGTTTTAAAAATAAATTTACTTTTTAACTATTTGAGGTTTTATTCTATTACTAAAAAATACTTTACATCACAACTTTTTATTTTTCCCGTATACTTATTCCCTGATTTTTCAAATTCTGTCCGAATAAGATTTAATTCATTTAACCTTTACCACTTTAATAACCATATTGGAGATGAAGTTGTGAGAATAATTATTTTATGATAATTCTCTTTGTGTCAATTTATTTGCTTTTTTGCTTCATTAAAATCATTCATAGCTAATTCTTGATTTCCAAAGTAACCGAAAACGGAAATTAGTATTTCTGGCAGAAAGGGTAGTGAACTCCAAAAATCATATTGTTCATCGTATTTTGAACCATTAAAATTTAAAGTAACTATTTCCACAATATGTCTAATTGAAATAGTTTTCTATAATCTAATTTGATATCATCAAAATTGCGACTTGCCAAAATGATTGTATTGCTCTCCAATGCAAACTTGTATGCAAAGTCTTGACTAATATCAGAATTAGAACCAAGTATGAGGCAGTATATCATAAAATTTATTAATTACTTTTTTGACGATAGTATAAGTAACGCTATATTTTAAACCTTTGTCAAAATGAGGCATGCCAAATGACAGGTTTAAGACTAAAATGAAGATAAAAATTACATTATCAATTAGTTTTTTGTTTTTTAGATCATTTATTATGTATCCATTATTTCCATTTTCAGATTTTAATATGCTGCCTAATAAAATGAGTGTCAAAATAAAATGTATAGATATTCATCTTCCCCAATCTATTGCAAGTAAAAATATCGGAACTGAAAATGCAATAGCTGGAATAAGCAAAAACAGAATTTTAAAGGTGTAGTGTTTATATATAAACCACAAAAATAACAAACACCCATATATGAAAGGAATAAAATACAATTCATAAGATTTTATATTAGTCTTTAAAAACTCTACACTATCAATATTCCAGGCAAAAATTCCCCCTTGCATTGATAATCCTCTTCGATTAAATATTTCATAGCTTTTTCCTTAGTTTATTTCAGTTCCGAAAATATATATTATGAGAGTTGATACTAATATTGGAATGAAATAAATAAGTCCTAACTTTATTTTAAATTTTAGTTGATTTTTCAATATCCCATAATGTAATAAATGTAGAATTAAAAAATATGGAAGAAAGAATAAAATAAATTCATGCCAGAATGTAAAAAAGAGCAATAAGAAAGCTGTTAAGATTAGCTTAAAATTTGTATAATTATTATTGATGTGCCACAATGCATTTATTGAAAAGAGTGCATAAATTATTATTTCTTTTCTACCCATAGCACCAATATCATTGAAAAAAAATAATAAAGTTACAGGTGTAAAAATTAGAATAAAGTACTCAGAAGGTATATGCTTTTTAGACTAGATTTTATAAAAGCTAATAAAAATAAAGCATATAAAAAAAGCTGAACTGCGTAAACCAAATAGATAAGTGAAATACTCGTCAAGTCCTGAAGCATAAAAAAAATGAACCCGAGAGCTCTCTTCCTTTAAATCCACCATCTTGATAATTTATTAGCCAATCACCCAAAATAAAGGGATTTTGTGCTAAATTGAATTGTAATAAGAAGAATGCTTTATAAAGGAACAAAAAAATAAATCCTAAAAAAATTAATTTCTTATAACTTAGAAAGTTAGATACCCAAATTTTAATTTTATTTATAAGCAACATAATCTTTCTATTTGAAGTGATATAAATTTTTTCAAGATTTTGAACTCTTTATCGTAACTCCTTCTTTTTGCTGTCATATTAGCTTCTATATTTTTATTTATAAATATAGTTGCTTTTCTACTTGTCTACTTTACGGGGGTAGGATCAAATTGATAAGTCTGTTCTAATTTTTACTTTATAAAATTATATTCAATAATTGAGTATAAAGCACGGAAACCATCTTTCCATCTTATTTTTTTTACCTTCTTTGTAAGTCCTACCGTAGTATGATATTCCTACTTCATAAATTCTAATGTCAGGAATTCGTGAAATTTTCGCTGTAACTTCTGGTTCAAATCCAAAACGATTTTCTTCTAAATTAAATGACTGTATTAGTTTCGTATTAAATAATTTATGGCAGGTCTCCATATCCGTTAGATTAAGGTCTGTGAACATATTTGATAAGAAGGTTAGAAATTTGTTCCCAATAGTATGCCAGAAGAACAGAATTCGATGAGGATTGCCTCCCATACAACGTGAGCCATAAACGACATCTGCTAAACCCTTCAAAACTGGTTTTAGTAAGTCATTGTATTCCTGTGGATCATATTCCAAATCTGCATCTTGGATAATTAGAAATTCACCTGAAGCTTTCCTAATCCCCGTGGGCAATGCAACTCCTTTACCTAAATTCAATTTATGTTTGAAATAGTGTATATCTAAAGAAGGATTAGCAATAATATAACTCTCTATTGCACTGTCTGTATTATCTGTTGAACAATCATTTACAATAATTATCTCTTTTTTTAATATTGTTAATTAACTCAACTTCTTTCACTTTGTCAAGAATAATTTGGATTGTTTTACCTTCATTGTAGACTGGAATAATAATCGATAATTTTTTATCATTTTATTTCTATTAAGTGATTTTTTTAATGCCTTATAAAATATTTATAGATTTAAGATTGCGTAAATTCTTAATTATAAGTTACATTTGTTTCGTGATAACTAAAAATAAGTTATCTGGTATTAAAAATGAAAAGAACATACCTTTTAGATAAATATAAAAATCTATTAAACCTATAAAACTATTGCCCCAGAACAGAAAAATCTTATCTTCATCATTTGAATTTATTCCTCGACTACTAAGACTCAATCTTTGTCAGAAATCGAATAACTTCAAATCCAATATTTCCAGTTGCCCTGTTATTAGTATACTATTTATTTGCTGTGTCTTTTTTTATTATGCAACCTAACGTTTACGTGTATGAAGCGTTGGGGATTGCGGACTTCGTACCTATCCGCCGACACAATCGCCGATGCGGGGCAGAACGCTTGATTTAACCAATTAAACCTCAATGTTTTATACACGATGTTGTGTGGTGTATTTGTTACTATCATTGAAATTAAAATTATTTTGCGGAAAGGGAGGGATTCTCCGAAGGATGCTTTGCAGAACCCTCGGCACCCGTTAAGATACACACAACAATTGAAATTAAAATTATTTTGCGGAAAGGGAGGGATTC
>CAKZLD010000106.1 GCA_937125135.1 uncultured Ignavibacterium sp. | reverse complement strand
TATATTTTTCGTAATAGTAAGCTTCTCTTTTGTAAGTTGTAGAGCAAATAAAAATGAGGAAGATCAATCGAAGTTTAAGAATCTGAATATTACAATATTAATTGATTTGTCCGATAGAATTTCATTCTCCAAATATCCGGAACAATATGAAAGAGATATTAACATCATTTCAATCATAGTAAAAGAATTCAAGAAATATTTAGGACAAAAAAGCAGAATATTAGCCGAAGATAAAATCAGGGTAATTTTCTATCCTTCACCCAATGATAAAATTAGTAATATGATATCTAACCAATTGAATATTGACTTAGCAGATTATGATGCTGAACAGAAACTTAATATTTTCAAAAGTGTAGATTCTATTTATGTTTATAATCTCAAAGAGTTATACACTAATACAATTAACTCTAAATCATTTCATGGAGCTGATCTTTTTTCTTTCTTTTCTTACAAAGTTGAAGACTATTGTATAATAAACGACACAAACTACATCAATATTTTATTTATTATATCCGATGGATATCTTTATTGGCAGTACAATAAAATCTCGCAGGCAAACAGATATTCATACATAGGTCCCAATGCAGAGCACATAAATATTTTCAGGAATAATCCTAATTGGCAAAATGTTTTCATTAAAGAAGATTATGGTTTTATTAGGTTGAATAAAAATCTGAATAATTTGAACATTATCGCTCTTGAATTTGCTCCTGATGCGACTATTCCAAGAGATTTTGAAATACTTCAGGCTTACTGGTCTAAATGGTTTGATGAAATGAATGTAAAAAGTTATAAAATTGTACAGACAGATTTGCCGGGCAATACCAAATTAGCCGTTGAGAAATATTGGAGGGAAGTGGTTAGTATAAAATAGTACTTTCATCTTTGCGTTCGTTGCGGTAAAAAGAATCAAAACCACAGATAACACGGATTAGCAATGAATAATTAAAAATTAAAAATGAAGGATTTATAATGACCAATGACCAATGACTAATGACCAATTCAGCCACTAATTACACGAATTATCACTAATGTAAAATTTAATCTTCAGTCTCCGATTCACAATTACTAACTATAAATTACCATACTAATTCATAAAAAAGTCAATTAAATCATATTTCAAAGTCGTTTCACATACGCTTCAGATACGCTATAAAGCCGATACAGATTCGATATAAATATACTAATCTCAGCATCATCTTCTAACGATATTATTTTCATAAATCGCTTTCCAATAAATCTCGTATATCTCTCGTATCAAAGCCGTATCAGACCGCCTTAATGGAATTATTAAAATTGCTCGCTTACTTTTCCTCATCAAAAACCTGCTTTATAAACTCAAACTCTTCATCAGTTAGTGGTTTATCAGCGGCATATAGATTAGACTTTACCTGTTCGAGATTACGGAATCCGGGTATCACTGCACCAACTTGATTAAAATGTAATAAGAATTGTTGTGCAGCTCTCGCTAACTGATGATTTAATGAGCCAAACTTCTGCTTTAAAATTTCAATTTTGGGTTCAACTTTCGCAAGATTTTCCGGTTTGAATCTATCTGCATTTGCACGATGATCGCCAAATTCAAATTGCGGAGGATTAGATGACGAATATTTGCCAAGCAGAATTCCTTGTGCCAAGGGTCCGAAAGCAATAAATGAAATCTGATATTCATCCAAAAGTTTTCTTGTTGGTGTTCCCTCTTTCAGAAATCTATAATCCAAAGCACTTGCAAAACTTTGTATTACTTCTGGTTTCACTTTTGGGATGAGTTTTTCAAAATCGGCGTGACTATAAGCAGACTGTCCAATAACTCTGACTTTTCCTTCCTCTTTAAGCCGATACATAACTTCAATTGCATCATCGAGATAAATATCATTTGCACCGAAATCACCGTGATGAAAGTAATAAATATCAACATAATCTCTTTTGAGATTAACAAGAGATTGTTCAAGTTGATGACGAATATGTTGGGGTTCATAAGGATGTTCAGCTGTACCGGGGAACCAACCGATTTTTGTGGCGATTATAAAATCATTCGTTCTCTTGCCTAAAATTCTTGCGAGCATTCTTTCAGCTCTACCGTTGCCATAAACATCAGCGTTATCAAAATGATTAACGCCATTATCAATTGCATAATTAATTGCCTCTGCAATTTCTCTTTCATCAACATTTGCCCAGCCATTTGGAATACCGTTCACCCAATTAAGTCCTCCCATTGTCCAGCAGCCCAAACTGATTTCTGA
>CAKZLD010000105.1 GCA_937125135.1 uncultured Ignavibacterium sp. | reverse complement strand
ACTTCAAAAGTTTTTCTTTTATTATAAGAAAACGGATCGAAGTTATAGTATTCAATTTCTTTTATCGGAGTGTGATTTTCTCTGCCTTTGTAACGATTAGCAAGAGAAATAGCAACGGGTGCTTCATATTCCGGATCTTCGGTCAGCGAAACTCTGATTGTATCTCCAAGCCCATCTTCAAGTAAAGTTCCTATTCCGAGTGCGGATTTAATTCTACCATCTTCTCCGCCGCCAGCTTCAGTAACTCCGAGATGAAGAGGATAATTCATTCCTTCTTCTTCCATTTTATTTACAAGAAGTCTGTATGCCTGAACCATCACTTGTGGATTGCTTGCTTTCATCGAAAGAACAATGTTGTGATAACTTTCGTCTTCGCAAATTCTTAAAAATTCTAGAGCTGACTCAACCATTCCAAGCGGAGTATCACCATAACGACTCATAATTCTATCTGATAGTGAGCCGTGATTTGTTCCAATTCGCATTGCTGTTCCATATTCTTTGCATATTCTAACTAAAGGAATAAATTTCTCTCTTATTCTTTCGAGCTCAGCTTGATATTCGGAGTTTGTGTATTCTTTTATTTCAAATTTCTTTTTATCAACATAATTACCCGGATTGATTCTTACTTTTTCTACGATTCTGGCTGCAAGTTCTGCTGCATTGGGAGTGAAATGTATATCAGCAATCAACGGAACATTGTAACCGCGATTTCGTAGTTCTTCTTTGATGTTCTTAAGATTTTGAGCTTCCTTGATACTCGGAGCAGTAATTCGAACGTATTCACAACCAGCTTCAACCATTCTTATTGTTTGTTCAACTGTGGCAATTGTGTTCATTGTATCGGTGGTAGTCATTGATTGTATTCTAATAGGATTCGAGCCACCGAGAGGAATATCACCTATAAATACTTCTCTTGTTTTATAACGCGAATAACGAGTTAAGCTATTACAGTATTTTTTAATATTTGATATAACTTGTTCCATAAATTTTTCTTTTTATTCAAAACGTCAATTGCAATTTATTTAGTTCAATAAGAAAAATAATAAAGTAAAATCTTCAGCAAATTAAATTTTTCTTAGAACAAATTAAGTATAAAATCAATTTCTACATCTTCCGATTATAAATTTCTTATTTTTGAAATATGAGAATATCTGAATATAAAATAGAAGAAGTTCGAAATTCAGCAAATATAGTTGATGTCATTTCTGAATTCGTCCAACTCAGAAAAAGAGGAAGAAACTATATCGGACTTTGCCCATTTCATAAGGAAAAGACACCATCGTTTACTGTTAGCGAAGATAAACAAATTTATCATTGTTTCGGTTGTCACAACGGCGGTAATGTGTTCAAGTTTTTGATGGAGTATAAAAAAATTTCTTTTGTTGAAGCAGTTCAGGAATTAGCCGAGCAGTTGGGAATTCATCTCGAGGTCGAAGAGTTTGCTTCAGAAAAACAATCAGAACAGGAAATACTTTACGATATAAACACGGAAGTTGCAAATTATTATTATAATAATCTGACAAATGAATTAGAAGCAGAATATGCCCGAAGCTATTTTGAAAACAGAAAAATTAAAATCCAAACTGTTCGGGCTTTTGGACTTGGTTATGCTCTTAATAGCCGGGATAGTCTTGTAAAATTTTTAATCAGCAAAAACATTGATCTGGATAAAGCTCTTCAGCTTGGATTGATTGGTAAGAGCGCCGACGGTAGAGTTTACGACAAACTTTCAGGTAGAATAATTTTCCCGATTCTTTCACCGAATGGTCGTGTCGTTGCATTTGCTGGCAGAACTTTAATTGAGAAGCCTGACTCAGCAAAATATATAAATTCTCCAGAGTCGTTGATTTATGTAAAAGGAAGAATTCTTTATGGACTTTCGCATTCAAAAGATGAAATCAGAAAATCCGACAAAGCAATTCTTGTTGAAGGATATATGGATTTAATTTCGTTGTATCAAAACGGAATTAAAAATGTAGTCGCAGTTTCAGGCACTGCTTTGACTGATGAGCAAGCACAACTTCTTTCACGATATACAAAAAACGTTGTTCTGCTTTTTGACGCTGATACTGCTGGAATAAATGCATCTTTGAGAAGCATTGAAATTTTATTGAAGCAAGATTTCGATATTAAAATTGCAACCTTACCAGCAGGCGAAGATCCCGATTCTTTTGTAAATAAATTCGGAAAGGAAGAGTTTAAAGAAGTAATTAAAAGAGCCAACAACTTTTTAGAATATCAAACCGAATACTATGAAAAACAAGGTGCGTTCAATGATCCTCAAAAATATACTGAAGCGATAAGAGAACTCGTAAAACCTGTTGCGCTGATAGATGATGAATTGAAACGAACCGCACTCATAAAAAACATTAGTAAAAAATTTAATCTGCGAGAAAAACTTCTTGAGAAAGAATTAGAAACAGCGATAAAGCAAAAATCCAGATATGATGAAAAACCCTCACAAACAAAACCATCTGAAGAAACAATCGAAACGCTATTTCAACAGAAAACCAAAAGAAAGATTTCAACAGTTTATTTTAATAAAGAAGCAGAATTGATTAAATTTTTGTTTGAAGGAAATGAAGCGATAATAAAACTAATCTTTAATAACATTGATCCGGAAAGTCTCGAGGTTGAAATTCATAAAAACATTTTCTACAAAGTTCGTGATGATTACGAGCATTTTAACGAACTAAGTCCCGCTCATCTCATATCACTTTTTGATGATGAAACACAGGAGTATTTAAGAAAGATTACTCTTGAGCAATATACTATCAGTGAATATTGGAAGGAGACACACCCAACAGTGAGTTTTGAGGTAACGAGCTATCAATTTGTGAAGGATTTAATAATCAAGTTAAAACAAATGCAAATAGATGTACAGATGAACGAAAATCTGAAAATTATTGAATCCTCAGAAAATGAAGAGCTTATTATGTCCTTAATGAAAACAAACAGAGAATTGTCATTAAAGAAGCTAAATATTCAGTTGATAGAAGAAATTAAGATTAATTGAAACAAAACTAACCGATAAAAGGTAAAACATTATTGAATGGTAGTAACTTAAATAATCTTACCGATGAAGAGTTGATTGTTGAATTTCAGCAGACAAATAACGAGCGTGCTTTTGAAGTTCTGGTAAAAAGATTCAAGAATCCGCTTGTAAATTTTGTTTACAGATTTCTGGGAGATTATGATAGTTGTGTGGATGTTGTGCAGGATACTTTTGTTAAGGTTTATCGTTATAAAGACAGATACACAAATGTTGCAAAATTTTCTACCTGGATTTATACAATTGCAACAAATCTGGCTAAAACTGAATACAAAAGAAGAAAACGTGTAAAACTCTTTTCGATTTCAGGTGGCGGAGAAGAAGATAGCAGTGTCGAAATTAAAGATAACAATTTCAGACCAGATAAGAATTTAGATAATCAGTTCAAAGAAGAACAAATTCAGAAAGCATTGTTGAAAGTAAAAGTAGTTTATAGAGAGCCAGTAATTTTGAGAGATATTCAGGGATTGAGTTACGAAGAAATAGCAGAGATTTTGAGTATTGAAGTTGGAACAGTTAAATCAAGAATAAATCGTGGAAGAAAAAGATTGCAAAAATTATTAATGAACGTATATAAGGATTAAATGGATATTATGGAAAATAAAAAATTTGAAAATCTAATAAATGATTTGAAGAATCTCAGAAGAATAGATGCTCCTGATAACTTTGAATTCAGACTTCAAACAAAATTGCAAAAAACATCAAGTGAAGAAACATTATCAATCCAAAAAACTAAAAAGTTAATTCCAGCATTTGCACTTGCAAGTATAATCATTTTGCTTTTCATCATTTATAGTCCCTTTGCTGATGATTATGAAGACCCATTCCAAATTCAACCACAGGTCAGAGAGGATATTATAGCTTATTCTGAAAACGAGACAAATTCTGATTTGAGTGAATTTTTGAACGATAGTTACATTGAAAATTATTCTGATAGTCAAACTAATTTAGCTGAACAGAAAAACAGTGATCAAAAAGTCTCTGCTGATTTGAAAAGCAAATCTTCTTATCAGCCATACCAAGTTAGTATTTCAAAGGACGATTTGAATTTCATACGTCCTGTTATGAATGATGAAGAGATTAAGGAAGTTCAGATGCTGAAGCAGAAACTATTGGGGAAGAGAAATTGAGTGTTAAATACTTTCTTAGGATTGTGATTAATAAGTTATGATAATCGCTAATGCAATCAAAAACGAAATCATTCAATACGCCTCAGAAGAAAAAGCTAAGTTCCTACCAAAATTTTTCAAAACAGGAAAGGGCGAATATGCAG
>CAKZLD010000104.1 GCA_937125135.1 uncultured Ignavibacterium sp. | reverse complement strand
CCAATCCCCCAGAGAAATTCACGTTCGAGCATTGCCGAATTTTGTCCGCCCCACGAAAGTGATTCTCCGATTTTTTTGAAATTCCATTTTATCCATGCATTATGTGCAGTTGGGCAGGTTGAGGCTGTAACTCCGTGTAAACTTACCCTGATTTTTGCCTGAGGAATATTTGGATCTCTGTAATACGCAATGCTATCTTTAAGCCAGATATCAAAAAATGTAATAGGAATCATATTTCGTAAATCAACTGTGTACCAATTCCAATAATCTCTTTGATCGTTATTTGCGTATCCGAAATTGTCATACATTTTATCTTCTTCCCAATGAAGTTTTGTAACAGAAGAAATGACTGGGAAAAAGGTATTTTCGGGTCTTCCATTCTTTAAGCGATATTGATAAACAGAGTCAGCCTGATATGAGAACCAATAAACATTTGAAAGATTATAAATATTCAAACCTGAAAATGGCGTTGGTTTAACTTTATTTCCAACAAATTGGAAATAATCACCTGAATTAAAAAATCCGTCCTGATTATTATCAACTATATCAATTGGTATTTTTTCTCCATTATTATAAAGCTCGAGTTTGCCATTTCTCAATTGGCCATTTGGATTAATTCCAAGTTGAACAAGTTGGTCAAATGTAATTCGAAAGACTCCTTGTTTATTAAGATAAATTTTATACCATTCCTTGTTTGGATCATACCAATAATTATTAGTCGGTGAATCTGTGTTTTCAACAATTCTTCCGGTAAAATTCATCGCAACTTCTTTATTTATCAGATGAGATGAAATAAATTCATTAGTCAATTTATCATCCGTTTTGACCTCAACGATAAAGTCTGAATGTTCATCTTTTACAAAATCAATTCTGAATTTGATTTTTCTATTAAATAATAATTTTCTTTCAACAGGATTAAATTGAATAGGTGAAATAATAAGTGACGAAAATCGGGCAAATCTAAAAACAGAGGCTTCAGTTTGTTCAATTATTTTATATGGATAGAAATCATTTCTACTATAGATATCAAAATCATAATTCAGTTTTTCAATTGGTTGACCAATGGAGTCTGGTGTAGGTAAAATAAACTTGTTTGAGAAAGTTTCAGACTCTGTTTCTAATATTTGAATTCGAATCGAGGAATTGAAAGGAATACCATATTGAATAATTCTGTTTGGTAAAAATGGTTCTCCCGGTTTTTTGAATGAAATGTCATTATCTATAATGAAAGCATAAGTATTACCGTTTATTGTAGAATCAATGAAATGAAAATTATTTGAAAAATCACACTCAATTATAGAATATTTGATATTAGATTCAATTACTTTTAAATATGGTTTATCGAGTTTTTGAGGGAGGAGATTTACACTGAATGAAAAAATAATGAGCGAAAGAAATATGTTTTTCATACCATTTAAATCCAGAATTTGTTTTTTTCTATGGCAATGTAGATTTAATAATTAGTTGCAGAAAGGTCAAAAATCTAGACATCGATAAAAAGAAATTCTGAGCAAGGTTTTCGTCAGATACTTTTCAAATATTTCCTTCATTGGAAATGACAACTTTGATTGTTTTAATAATTATCCCCAGATCGTCAATGAAATTTTCTCTGCTGTAATAATTTATTTCCATTTCAGTTCGTTCATCCGGAGTTAACCTTTGCCTGCCGTTGACCTGAGAAATTCCTGTTATTCCAGGTTTAAAATCAAAAACTTTTCTTTGGAATTCGTTATAATTTGCGGTTATACTTGTCATCTCTGGTCGAGGACCGATGATACTCATATCACCTAATAAAACATTGATAAATTGAGGAACTTCATCAAAACTAGTTCTTCTTAATATTCTTCCAACTCTTGTAATTCTCGGATCATTCTCTTGTGTTAAAACAGGTCCGAAAGCCAGCGCATTATCGATCATCCCTCTGAATTTAAACATTCTGAATGGTTTACCACCCAAACCAGTTCTTTCGTGAACGAAAAACACAGGTCCTTTGGAATCAAGTTTTATTGCAATCATTGCTAATATTATTAAAGGCAGGCAAAGGGTTAGGATTATTATACTGAAAATAACGTCAGTAAAACGTTTAATAAAACTACCTTGTTTACCCATTTAATGTGATTTTATCTTTTATACTTTTTGAGAATGTCAGTAAAAACGTTAATAACTTTATCAATGTTATTATCATTCATTCCGGGGTAAATTGGTAATGAAAGTAATCTTGGGAAAACTGCAGATGCAACTGGGAAATCTTCGTCTTTCAATTGAAAAGTTTCACTATAAAATAGGTGCTTATTAATTGGCATAAAATGAACTCCAACACCCACATTATTTTTTTTCAATTCATCAATGATCTGAGCTCTGGTTACAGTTAGCATATCAAGGTTAAGTCTAACTGGATAAAGATGCCATGAGGATTCTCTATCAGGTTTAATAGTATGAAGCGTAATCAGGTCCAAATCTTTAAATGCTTCGGTATATCTATTGGCAATGTATTTTCTTGAATTCCACATCTCATCAACTTTTTTCAATTGAGGGAGACCGAGTGAAGCTTGTAAATCAGTAAAATTATATTTATAACCGGGCGCAACAACTTCATAGTACCAGGAACCGGATTCAGAGTAACGTTTCCACGCATCACGATTAATTCCGTGCAATCTCATTATAGCACATCTTTCAGCAATCTCTTCATTATTCGTACAGATCATTCCACCTTCACCAGTAGAGAGAGTTTTTGTTGCGTAAAAAGAGAAACAAGTAACTTCAGAAACCGTCCCTATTTTATTACCTTTATAAGTTGCAGGAAGTGAATGAGCAGCATCCTCTAAAACTCTTAAATTGTATCGTTTGGCTATATCATTAATTTCATCCAAATCACAAGGTTGACCACCGTAATGAACTGGAATGATTGCTTTTGTTTTGCTTGTAATGGCTTTTTCAATTTGTTCCAAAGAAATATTCAGAGTGTCTTCTTCAATATCAACAATTACAGGTTTTGCACCAAAATAACAGACAATTTCTGCTGTTGCAGGAAAGGTCATAGTTGGAACAATAACTTCATCCCCTTGTTTGATTCCAAAAGCTTCTAAAGTCAGATGACCAGCTGCAGTCCATGAGCTGACTGCAACAGATTTTTTACTTCCGATGTATTTATTAAACTCTTCTTCAAACTTAATAGTTTTGGGTCCCATACTAAGCCAACCAGAGCGAAGGGTATCAACCATTTCGTTGATTTCTTCCTCGGTTATGTAAGGCTTATGGAAAAGAAGATAATCTTTATTCATAGATTTTCAATTATTTAGAAGAAAATAAAAATTCTAAAAACGCTTCTCAATGTAATCAAAACTCTTTTTTTTTAAAAATATTTTTTTATACTACTTTTTAAGTAGTCCAACTAAAAATCCGAAACCATAGCTTAAATGTATTAAAGGGAATAAGGAAAAAGTTAAGATTTTTACTTTTAGTGTATTTCTGTTTTTCAATGAAAAAATAATATTTAACAATAAATATAAGGTTATAGGAAAAATTAAAGACCAATGAATAAATATCAAAATCGGAAGTGATATAAAGTAAAGTAAAAAGCATACAGGTATCAGATGTCTTTGCTTTATCTCACTTCTGATTTTTTTTAGCACTAGTGGTTTGTATAATCCATATTGAAAATACTGACTGATCAATGATTTATAATTTTTCCTTGGTAAATATTCTGATTTTATTTCTGATGACAAATAGATTTTTTTACCGAGACTTTTAGCCCTATAATGAAATTCATCATCCTGATTTCGGTGAAGTCTTTCGTCGAAATAACCAATTTCATCAAAAAGAGAGCGCTTCCAGGCTCCTAAATAAACGTGATCGCTATAACCATTATAATTTTCTTTATGAATTTTGCTATCACCTATACCAAATGGTGAAGAAGTAGCGTAAGCTACTGCTTTCTGAAAATCTGTTATTCCTCTTTTTACCATTGGACCGCCAACAATATCGGCATCAGTTCTTTGGAAAGTTTCTAAAATTTTTTCAAAGTAATCCGAAGAATATTTAGTGTGTGCATCTAATCTTATTATTGGATCTCCTGAACTGTTTCTTATTGCTATATTCAGTGCATAAGGGACATACTTATGAGGATTATTTAATATTCTAATGTTGGAATAATCTCTCGCCCATTCATTAACAATTTCTAAAGTTCTATCTTTTGAGCCACCATCAACGATGATGAGTTCTTTATCATCGGGCTTTGCATTAACAAAAAAATTCATAACATTTTCAATGTGTTCTTCTTCGTTATATGTAGGACAAATAACTGTAATCATAGTTTTCCTTATGTGCCAAAATTCATTTTCGACCACTTTTCGGCAAAATAAATTCTGCTGATGTCTGTAAAATGAGTTTTTGAATCTCCATTTAAGTACCTGTGGAAATAATCTAAAAATGATTTATCGTTTAAAAAACCATTTTGCGACAAAATACTTTTGTTATCTTTAAATGTATTTAATATCTCATCTTTTAATTCCGTTTTAATCCAAGTGTCTTCCGGAAGAGAAAATCCTTTTTTATCATTTCTCCATCTTATTTCCTTTGGAAGATTTGGCAAACTTTTTCTAAGCAAATATTTGCTCCAACCATTCCTTAGCTTAAAATCTGGTCGAATGTTTATCAG
>CAKZLD010000103.1 GCA_937125135.1 uncultured Ignavibacterium sp. | reverse complement strand
CATCGACTTTGTAGAAGAAGGAATAAAACAATACGAACAAAAAATCAAATTTATCCGCCTTTGGCTGAGAACGACAAATGAAATATTTACAGAAACAAGCAAAACGCTTTGGATTGGCTCTTACTCCTCAACTGCAACAGTGAGTTCATTAGCAGAACTTGTTATACGCTATTTTTAAAAACAATCATCAATCAAATGGAACAGTAATTATTTTTTTACAGATTATACAGCTTGTAGCCTCTCCACGAATTGAATTATGAACTTGATTTTTATTACCACATTTTGGACAATAAAATTCAAAAAGGTCATCTTCTAATTCTTCATTACTATATCCTTCTTCAAAGATGTTATCATAATCATGTGGAGAGCTAGGATGAGCTGAAGAATCATCGTATGATGTTTGGGTAACAGAATTACTGTAATATGCTCTTTCTTTTTTATCTTTTGCTTTGCGAAACGGATAATATATTAACCACCACAAACCTTTGAAAATACCAAATAAAATATATCCGCCAATCATTACTAATGGGATAACAAAATAAAAACTACCTCCAAAAAGCGCAGAAACCAGAATTAATAAAATATTTCCTAACCAATGCAATATCACCCGATACCATACACTTTCTTTTGCAAGTTTTAATTGTTCGATGGATAAACCCTTTGAATTGGCTTTTTGAAAATCTGCAACAAACCACATAATAGTATTGAGGCTAATTGCAAAATTTATGTTTTGTCCTTCTAAGTGTTGAAGTAGTAATACCAATTAAAAGCCCATCTTCATTAAGTAAAACTCCTCCGCTACTTCCAGGTGAGATTGGAACAGAAGTTTGAATTAGTTCAACTCCATTCTCAAGTCTTCGAATTCCACTTATCAATCCATCGGATACAGTTTTTTCAAGACCTAATGGATTCCCAATAGCAATTACTCGTTGACCAGCCTTCAATTCTGAATCAAAGGCAAATTCAGGTGGGACAGAATTACTAGTAATAACTTGAATTAATGCAAGGTCCTTTGATTCGTCTTTGTAAAGAATTACTACTTTATTAAATGTGCCAATAGAAGATTTAACTTCAGCAGAATAAGCATCTTTTATAACATGAGCATTCGTTAATATTTTCCCGTCATTTGTTACAAACACTCCACTACCTTCACCAACCGACGAGCCAGTAACATCGTAAGTAATTACCATAACAACTGAACTATCAACTCTTTCAACAATTTCTGATATTGATTGACCAAATGAATTAACTTTGGCGAGAGTGATGAATATGATAAATAAGTATGAATGCTTTTTCATGTTGATACTATTTTATTTAGCGTATAACGACGTGGCTGCTAACCCGCCGCCCAGGACTGACGGCTAAGTTAGAAACATAATACCAATTATTATTTATAACTTATTTTACTTAACACTGCTGAGAAACAAACTTGCATACTACAACACTGCTAAGAATTATTACACTGCCACATTGAAATGGCGGTCGGTGTTGAGCAGCAGGTTATACTTACGGGCTTATCTGAGAAGTATCATTTTCTTTGTCTCTGAATAATAATCACTAATTAACCTGTAGAAATAAACTCCTCCTGGCAGTTCTTCTGCATTAAACTGAATTGAATGTGTTCCTGCTTCTTTATACTCATTAATAAGTGTTGTTATTTCTCTACCAAGTATATCGTATATCTTTAAAGTTACGAATTGTCTGCTGCTTACATTAAACTGTATATTGGTTGAAGGATTAAATGGGTTAGGATAATTCTGATACAAAAAATATCTATTAGGTATTTCATCATTTGAAAAATCAACAGATGTTATTACTGTTAATGTATCTAAAAACTTTAATAACCCAAACTTAGTATTTACAAATACGTTTCTTGTCTGTTGATCATCTTTATAGAGTGAGAATACTGCACCATCATAAATTCTACGCCAGCTTATACCATAATCTTCTGTAAGAAATAATCCACCGCTTGCATAACTCGGGGTATATGGCTGACCATATTCTCCCATAGCAATATATATTCTTCCAGGCTTCTCCATATCAGTTAAGATACTGGTTATTCTCATCCATTGATCAAGTTGCTTTAAAGTAGAATCTATTCTGATCCAGCTTTCTCCACCGTTAGTGCTCTTAAATAAACCGCCGGGTTCATTTATCTGTGGACGTAAACCTACATAAATTACTGCAGGATTAAATGGATCAATTGCCAGACACTGACCTGTCTCAACAGGGAGGTTTGGTAGATTATTTGTCTTATCCTCCCAGCTTAAGCCCGCATTCGTACTTTTAAGCACTCTTCCCATATGCTGGCTTATTCCGTAAATTATATTTTCATCAGTTGGGTCGAAATGATATCCTTCTATTAAGCCAACCCTGATTTTTTCCCAGCTAAAACCGTTGTCTGTACTTCGCCATAAAGTATCATCATTTGAGGGAGCGTAAGGATATATTGTCGTAGCAAGAACAAGATCTTCAATAGTCGGATGATATTGAATAACTCTAGCTCCTTCAAGCTGACTGGTATCAAACCAGGTATTTCCTCTATCCGTTGACCGCAAGACACTATAACGGGAACCGACCAAAAATTCATCCTTATTAAATGGATTTGCTGAAATGTTCCTAACAACGTATGCCTGGTAATAACCTGCAATATCAGGCTGATACCAACTCATTCCACCATCACTTGTTCTTAACATTCCCCAGCCTGCAGAGCCCACTAAAAAATCATCCGGTCTGTCGGGATAATTATACATTGAAAATATACGGCTTCCCACAATTTTCGTTTGTTCCCAGCTATCTCCTCCATTTGTTGATTTAAAAACGCCGAGGCTTCCATTGCTTACATATAATGTTTCAGGATAAACAGGGTCAATTGCAATTGTCATTGGGGTTACAGAAATGCCTGGTAAATTATTATTTATTATTGACCAGTTAGTTCCGCCATCTGTCGTTTTAAAAATAAAACCATCAGGCTGGAAAACCAGGGATCCCTGAACTGCATATATTTTTAATGTATCAATTGGATTTAACGCAAAAGTGTTAACACCGTTTATAACCAATAAGGGTTGTATTGTTATGCCTGCATTATAAGATACATATAAATTATTTTTATAAATCAGATAAATAGTGTTTTTGTTATACGGGTTGACCACTATTTTCTTGAGACCATAGCCCTCTTCCTGGGTCATAACTGCCCAGATTACACCTGAATCAGTGCTTCTATAAATCTTTCCATCTATCCCACAATAAAGAACTGAAGTATCAGAGGGTGCAATTGCAAGAGCTTCAATATTTTGATTAAACTCCTTAATAAGATACCATTCACTTCCTCCATCATCGCTTCTGTATAATTTAGTACCATCTCGTGAGTTGAATATTACTTTTGGCTGCAAAGGATTAAAAACAAAATGCGATAAGGCAACAGGTATGTTTTCGTGAATAATTGAAATATCATTATTCTGAATATCAATTTTAAAAATAAAACTTCCTGATTGAGCAAAAATTGTATTTAAATCTGATGGGTTAAAGTAAGCATAAGGTATTTCATATGCTTTTAAGTCTATTAAATTTTTAATAATATTATCTTCTGAATGAAAAACACCACCTGAATATTCACATACTATTATATTATTTGTATAAATGGGATGAATTTGAATCCTATCTGTATTAACCAAACCACTATAGGGGCCTCTAAATATCAAATCAATTTCTTGAGAATAAGCACTAACTAATGATAATACTACTAATAATAAAATTTTTGATTTCATGATTACACCTATCCAGAAATATTATAAAAGGGACGGTCTGAGCCGTCCCTTAGAATCATTTTGTTAAAATCATTTTTAGAGTTTTCGAATAGCTGCCGCTATGAAGTTGGTAGAGGTATACTCCACTTGGCAAATTACCCGAATTGAAATGCACAGAATAGTTTCCTGCATTCTGAAATTCATTTACAAGAGTTCTTACCTCTTGTCCAAGTATATCACAAATAACCAGTTTAACTAATCCATCCTCTTTTATAGAATAATTTATAGCAGTTGAGGGATTGAATGGATTCAGGTAATTATGTTCAAGATTATAATCAATATCAACTCCAGTCTGATGATTTGAACCTATTTTTTGTTCTATTCCGCTATTAAATAAAACTTCATTTGATGTAATTGATTCTTTCCCATCACTATCAATCGTAGTTACTCTGTAAAACCATATACCAGGAGAAAGCGGCAATTGTTCATTCCAAACAGTAAATGTGTTTTCACTGTTATGAGCTGTTTCCCCAACTTTATTAAAATTATATCTGTTTGGTGCTTTTGAACGATAAATATTATAATGTGAAACAAAGCTGCTTTCCATAGTCGGCTGAACAGTCCTCCATCTTAATGTAAACGGGTTATAATTTATTATTGTCAATTGTGCTGGATAATCAGGTATAATACCATTTGCCTGAAATATTGCATAAAGTGCTTTGTATGCCTGAAGCAATCCATTTCCGAATTTTGTAGGGTCATTTTCCATCTGCGGTGTATAGATTGCAGTTTGATTAATTACTTTACGAATATCCATATGTAAAAGATTAGTGTTTTTAGAAAATAGCAACGCTCCAACACCTGCTACCTGCGGTGATGAAAATGAAGTTCCGCCATAAAATTCATAGGTACCATTTATACCATTGGCAGTTGAAATGATATTAACATTAGGAGCTACAACATCTAAATCTGATCCTCTATTGTTATAGTATAACCACTGTTTGGTAATACCGCCAACAGAATGTACTTTAGGATGACTTGCCGGAAACCTTAAAGTTGGATGGTTTATCTGATTTCCTGCTCCTGCTACAAGCAAGCATCCTTTTTGATTATATGCGTATTCAATTGCATTTTTAATTGCCTGTGTTTCATCCACCCAGAAGCTCATATTTATTACCTTGGCACCATTATTAACGGCAAATATTATTGCATCATCTATTTTATCTCCATCAATAAATTCACCGGAACCTACTCTTATGCCATAATTTTGCTGCCTAAATTATTATTAGTACAGCCCCCCGCAATACCACTTACCATCAAACCGTTGTTTGTCTTTGCTGCTATTACACCTGCTACACCTGTACCGTGGTGATCATTAGGAAGAGGTTGAGGCGTTGGGTCATTATCATAAAAATCCCATTTTATTGTAGATAAATTCAAATCAATATTTGACGAATCAACACCCAAATCCAACACAGCAACAGTAACGGGATTAGTAGCACCGGTTTCGATATCCCATGCAGCAGGTGCGTTTATATGAGGCCAGCCGCTGCTGTTATACCAATGATATGATCTCCAAATAACGGATCGTTTGGTATAGCATCGCCGTCAAGAATTTTTCCATAAGAATTCATTTCAACATACACAAATAATCCGCTGTTAAGATATTCATTTAGCTTTTGGTGAAATACCGAACCTTCAGTCATCTTCAAATCAATAAAGCCTAACTCATTCTCTCTTGTGATTGTTATATTGTGAGCCATATTTAATGCCTCAAGCGCCTGTCTTGGTGCTTCTTCTTTTAACTTTACAGTCATTGATAATTCATTTAAACGAAATAAATTATCAGATTCCATATCTTTAATAAACCATTGGTTATTATCTCGTATATAATCTCTTCCATTAATATGAATATGGTTTTGTGAAAAAACCAATGCATTTAAAATTACAAAAATTAAAACCGTTTTTATTATTGAATTTCTCATTGTTTACTCCGTTAGTTTTATTAAAAAATTGTTTTAAAATAAAAGCTTATCTCTATCTATAATTATGTAAAACCAACTGGATAATAGTATTTTTTAGTTTTCATTTTCCGTTACCCTTTCTCTCAAAGAGTAAGTATAACGGTGTTGCCGATAACCCTCCGCCCATAACAGCAATAGAGATTAAAAAGACAATGCCAAAGATTAAGCAAACTGCACTTATCTTTCTCTGCAAGTGCAGTTTGCAACAGTGTTAATTAATAGTTCTACTTA
>CAKZLD010000102.1 GCA_937125135.1 uncultured Ignavibacterium sp. | reverse complement strand
AAACCATCCTTTATATCAAAAAGAAAATTTTGCAGAATTTGCATTGGTGTTTTTGCCGGAATTGCAGGAATTACTTTTGATAAAACCTTTTCAAATTGCTTGCTGTTAATCTTGAATTCCATAATAAATAATCTCCTTTTGAAACAAACAAAAATACAAATTAAATGAGGCAATCTCAACTTTTGTAGTAGAAAAAAACATTAAAAAATTTGTTTTTTTAAAGATTTACTTACTCTAAATAAATCTGTTTTTTTAGTTTATTATTAAGCTTTTTTTTCAGATTTTTGATCTGTTGATTTAATAATTATTGGAGAATTTATGGCAGTAATAAGACCTTTCAAAGCACTTCGTCCGAAAAAAGAAAATGCCCATTTGGTTGCAAGCGTTCCTTACGACGTAATAAACAAAGAAGAAGCTAAAGAACTTGCTGACGGGAATCCTCTAAGTTACCTTCATATCACAAGATCAGAAATAGATTTACCCGATAATGTGGATGTTTATTCAAAAGAAGTTTACCTGAAAGCAAAAGAAAATCTTGAAAACTTAATAAAAGATTCAAAACTTATACTCGACGAAACTCCTCATTTTTATCTTTACAGATTGATTATGAACGGAAGAGCTCAAACAGGAATTGCTGCAACTTTTTCTGTTGATGACTATGATAATGATGTCATTCTAAAACACGAAAAAACCAGAAAAGTAAAAGAAGATGATCGTACAAATCATATAATAACTACAAATGCACAAACTGGAGTTGTATTTCTTACTTATCGTGGAGTAAAGACTGTTAATGATTTGGTGAATAAAACTATAAATTCAGTTTCTCCTGAATATGATTTCATTGCTCCTGACGAGATTCAACATACAGTTTGGATTCTACCTAATGAATATAATGAGCTGATTATATCTGAGTTTACTAAAATTTACAAAATTTATATTGCTGACGGACATCATCGTGCAAAAAGCGCAAGCCGTGCCAGAGAAGAAAAAATGAAATCTAATCCGAATCATACGGGTGATGAGGAATATAATTATTTTATTGCAGTAATCTTTCCCGCAGATCAATTACAAATTCTGCCTTATAATAGAGTTGTCTTTGATCTTAATGGATTAAGTAAAGAAGAATTTTTAAATGCTGTGAGTGAAAAATTTGAGGTAATTTCTTCTAACGAAAAAGAGCCAAGTAAACAGAAAGAATTTTGTATGTACCTTGATCATCAATGGTATCATTTGAAAGCAAGAGATTCTGTACTTGCAAGTCTTTCGCTTGAAAAATCTGTCGGAGAAAAACTTGATGTCAGCATACTGCAAAACTTTTTATTAAATCCCGTTTTAGGAATTGATGATCCACGAACAAACAACAGAATAGATTTTATCGGTGGAATCCGCGGAACAAAAGAACTTGAAAAACTTGTTGACAGTGGCAAAGCTGCTGTTGCATTTTCACTCTATCCAGTAAGTCTTGATGATTTAATGAACATTTCCGATGCAGGAGAAATAATGCCACCGAAATCAACTTGGTTTGAACCAAAATTAAGAGATGGATTGTTAACGCATTTGATTTAACTGTGTAATTTAATGACGAAAAAAGATAAGTTATTTGAAAAGATTAGGAATAATCCAAAAAATGTAAGATTTTCTGACATCAAAAAATTACTTGCTGATGAAGGGTTTTTCCTCGAAAGAATTACTGGAAGTCTTCATATATTTCGCAAGGACGATATAATTTTTGTAATACCTCAACATAAAAATCTCGTTAAGTCTGTATATGTTAAAAGAGTTATTGAAATAATCGAAGAAAAAAGAATTAAATATGGAGAGAAAAATTAATTACCCAATTATTATTTATCCATCCGAAGAGGGAGGTTATGTTGCTGAAGTTCCATCTTTGAAAGGATGTTTGGCTCAAGGAGAATCTGTTCAAGAATGTTTAAGTGAACTTGAAACTATTTTAGCTCTTTGGATAGAAACTGCACATAAAAATAATTTAAAGATTCCTACGGCCGAATCTATAATATCCAGAATAAAAAGTTCACTTATCGAGTAAATCAATACAAAAATATTTTTCAATAATAGGATAACATCTTTAAGGAAAAATTATGGAAAACAGAATCTATAACTTCAGTGCTGGGCCAGCAGTTCTACCGGAAGAAGTATTACTTGAAGCTCAGAAAGAATTCTTTTCATTACCCGGTGTGGGTATGTCAATTCTTGAAATTTCACATCGCTCAAAAACTTATGATGCAATTCATCAGGAAGCTAAAGAAGGAATCAAGAAGCTTTTGAATATTTCAGATGATTATGCTATTTTATTTTTGCAAGGTGGCGCATCCCTTCAATTTTCAATGGTGCCGTTGAACTTGATGCCGCCAAAGAATAAAGCCGATTTTATTATTAATGGTAGCTGGGGTAAAAAAGCATTAAAAGAAGCCAAAAGAGTAGGAACTGTAAATATTGCCGCAAATATGGAAAGCGTAAAATTTAAACGAGTTCCGAAACAAGAAGAACTGAATTTAGACCCTGATGCAGCTTATGTCCATTTCACATCTAACGAAACAATAGAAGGAGTTCAATGGCATAATGAACCTGAAGTCGGAAATATTCCTCTTGTCTGTGATGCTTCGTCTGATATTCTTCATAAAAAAATTGATGTGAATAAATATGCTCTCATTTATGCTGGTGCTCAAAAAAATATGGGTCCCTCGGGAGTAACTCTTGTAATAATCAGAAAGGATATGCTGGAAAGAAGTCAGGATTCATTGCATACAATGTTGAATTATAAGACTCACGTTGAGAATGATTCTCTTTATAACACTCCAAATACTTTCGGAATTTATATTATTAAATTAGTTACAAAATGGTTGAGCAATCTTGGTGGTCTTGATGCAATGTACGAAATGAATAAAAAGAAAGCTCTGTTACTTTATGATTGTATTGATCAAAGTGGTGGCTACTACATTGGTCATGCTGAAAAAGAGAGTCGCTCCCTGATGAATGTAACTTTTAATTTGGCTACTCCGGAATTAGAAAAGAAACTGATTGATGAAGCCACAAAAGCCGGATTTGATGGATTAAAGGGACATCGTTCTGTCGGTGGTTTGAGAGCTTCAATTTATAATGCTTTCCCCTTAAAGGGTGTTGAAGATTTAGTTTCATTTATGCGTGACTTCCAGCAGAGAAACGGATAAAATATTTTATTGGAGTCAGAAGAAATATTTTCTGACTCCTTTCTGATAAAAATTAATTTATTAACTCTTTCTTCAAAAACTTCCCTGTTAAACTTTTTTCATTTTCAACAATTTGTTCAGGTGTTCCTTCTGCAACAATTTCACCACCAAATTCACCTCCCAAAGGACCTAAATCAATTATCCAATCTGCGAGTTTAATAACATCAAGATTATGTTCGATAACTACAACTGTATTTCCTTTATCAACTAACTTATTCAACACTTGCATCAAAATATTAACATCTTCGAAATGAAGCCCTGTTGTGGGTTCATCGAGAATGTATAATGTTTTTCCAGTAGAGACCTTACTTAATTCTGTTGCAAGTTTTACTCTCTGAGCTTCTCCGCCTGAGAGAGTTGTTGCTTGTTGTCCTAATCTCACATATCCAAGTCCAACATCATTTATTGCTTTTAACTTTCTTTTAATTCTTGGAAGTTCACCAAAAAACTCTAAAGCATCGGAGACAGTCATATCCAATACATCTGCTATAGATTTTGTTTTATAAAGCACCTGAAGAGTTTCTCTATTGTATCTCTTTCCATGGCAAACATCGCAGGTTACATAAACATCAGGCAGGAAGTTCATTTCTATTTTTTTCACGCCATCGCCGGAACAAGATTCACACCTTCCTCCTTCAACATTAAAACTAAATCTGCCCGGAGAAAAGCCTCTGATTTTGGATTCTGGTAATTGAGCGAAAAGATCCCGAATTAATGTGAAGAGTCCTGTATATGTTGCGGGATTAGAGCGAGGCGTTCTGCCAATTGGTGATTGATCAATTTCTATAACTTTATCAATAAACTTTAATCCTTCAACATTTTGATAAGGCAAAGGAACTGTTTTAGAATTATAGAAGTGATTCATCAAAATTTTGACAAGCGTTTCATTTATTAGAGATGATTTACCAGAACCACTTACTCCTGTTACCAGAGTTAAAGTTCCAAGTGGAATTTTCAATGTTACATTTTTGAGATTATTACCTTTTGCTCCTTTGAGCGTGATATAATTCCCATTGCCTTTTCTTCTTTTTTCAGGAATTTTGATTTTTTTCTTGTCAGTGAGATATTGAAGCGTTAACGAATTTTTCCCGTTGGATGAATTAAGAAATTTTGATGTTTCTCCGGCAATGCAAACATTTCCGCCTAATTCGCCAGCTTTCGGTCCTAAATCAATTATATAATCAGAGTTTTCAATTGTTTCTCTGTCGTGTTCAACAACGATAATTGTATTACCAAGATTTCTCAAATTCTTCAATGAATTTATTAACTTCAGATTGTCACTTTGGTGCAAACCAATTGAAGGTTCATCCAGAACATATAATACTCCGGATAGTTGAGAGCCAATTTGAGTTGCCAATCTTATTCTTTGAGATTCTCCACCCGAAAGTGTCCTTGCTGAACGATTTAATGTCAGATAATCTAACCCGACATTTAATAAAAAGTTTAACCTTTCTATTATTTCTTTTATAATAGGTTTAGCTATCAATTCATCTTTGCCTTTAAATTTGAGTTTTTTGAAAAATTCAAGGCATCGAAGGATAGAAAGATTTGAAACTTCACTAATATTCTTATCCAAAATTTTGACAGAAAGAGATTCCTTCTTTAATCTTCCACCATTGCAAGTCTTACAAACATTCGTGCTCATAAATGATTCGACCCACTGACGAATGTTATTAGAGGAAGTTGTGTTATAATAATTCTTCAAGTAATCTAAAACACCATTGAATTTATATTGATAAGTAATTGACTTACCATCTCCGTAATAATAATTGAATGGTATTTTTTCTTCAGTTCCGTAAAGAAGAATTTGTTTTTGATAATCATTATAGTCTGATAATTTCATATCGAAATCGAAAGAGTAAATTTTACTAACTGCTTCCAATTGATTGAAAAACCAAATCTGACGAGGCTTACCAAGTGCAACAATTCCCCCTTCATTTATTGATTTAGACCAATCAGGTATAATCAAATCAAGATCTAATTCCTTCACTTCTCCGAGACCTTGACAATCCGAACAAGAACCATAAGGCGTATTAAAAGAAAATGAATTTGGTGCTAATTCCTGAAAACTAATTCCACAATCGAGACAAGCTAATTCACGGCTGAAAATGAAGTCTTCTTTTCCATCATCTATTATGATAATACCACTACCATAACTCAGAGCAATACTTACAGATTGAGTTAATCTATTTCTCGATTTTTCAGATGGAGCTAAGTGATCAACTAAAATTTCAATATTATGAATTTTATATCTATCAACACCAAATCCTTTGTGTAGCTCAAAATATTCTCCATCAACTCTGACTTTTAAGAATCCGTCAGAAAGAATTTCTTCGAAAAGCTCACGGTAATGTCCTTTTCTTCCTCTCACAACAGGTGCAAGTATTTTTATTTTTTTAGAAGAGTGATTTGAGATTATTGCATCAATTATCTGCTCAGTTGATTGTTTTGATACTAACTTGCCGCAGTTGTAACAATATTGTTTACCAACTCGAGCAAAAAGTAATCTCAAATAATCATAAATCTCTGTAACTGTTCCTACAGTTGAGCGTGGATTTCCGGAAGTAGATTTTTGTTCGATAGAAATAGCCGGGCTTAATCCATCTATTAAGTCTGCATCAGGTTTTTCTAATAAATCAAGAAATTGCCTTGCGTAAGCAGAAAGAGATTCAATATATCTTCTTTGACCTTCAGCATAAATCGTATCAAATGCCAATGAAGATTTCCCGGAACCGGATAAGCCTGTAATTACTGTAAAGGAATCTCTTGGAATTTCTACATCTATATTTTTAAGATTATGTTCTCTTGCGCCCTTTATAATTATTTTTTCTTTTAGCAACATCGAATAGAAATCAAAATTTAACCTTGCATATTAGCTATTAGACAATTCAATTTCAAATATTATATGTTAAAAATTTTTTGTTTAAATCAGAATTTTCTCTCTGAACAAATAACAACTGTTTTTGCGTTCAATGAGTATTCTTAAAAATCTTCATCTTTTGTGACTTAGATAATCAGATTATATTATTGATTTGATTTGATGAAATTTTATTCAGGATTAGAAAAAATTTCCATAATTCCTTTGAAATAAAATTCACAAAAGAAATTTTTTATTCAATTGTAGTATTGACAAAATTATCGCAATTAACGATATTTGTTATGCACAATATTTTAATTTATCAGAGGTTAAAATGAATATAAATCTAACAGCAGAAAAGCTTGCTAATTTAACGTTCAGTCTTTTAGCTAATTGTCAGGAAAAAGAAGTTCGATTAGCCGAAATACATAATCTAACTCAGGCAGAATTCAGATGTTTGAGGCTTTTTGGAAGTGATGAGGTAATGAACAACAAATCAATTGCTGAAAGAATGAAATTAAGCCCAAGCCGACTTACAAGAATTATTGATGGTTTGGTTGAAAAAGAATATGTTATAAGAGAAATTGACAATAATGATCGCAGAAATATGAAAGTCTCTCTCTCAAACAGAGGGAAATCTTTGGTAAATCAACTAAATAAAGCTTATGTAGATATTCATCGGGAAATATTGATGGATATTGACGAGTCACAACATACACCACTTATCACTGCACTAATGCATTTATTAGCTGCTTTGGATAAATGGTTGGCAAAAGGAGTAGTTTAAGACTTTCTCTTTAGATAATTTAGATATTTTTTGATCTGATCTAAATCGTCAGTTAGCGAGATTAAATTTTCAAATTGAACTTGTCCAAGTTCTAAGTAATTATGCATAATTTCTGTTTTGCTATCAGAAATATCTTTGCTAAAAATTTCTCGAATTAGAGTTCTGACTTTCTCAAGGTTTTCAGAAAAATCTTTCTGAATTTGTCCTAAGTTGGAAATCTGCGGGTTCGAATAACTCAATTTTATTGATCTGAATAAACCATTTGTATATTTCGCAGTGAAGACTAACTGATTAAAAGTTTCAAATTGATTTTGTTCGTTTACAACTTTAATTAATTTTGATAGTGTATGTCTATGTGAAAACTTTTTCTCAATAAATTTTTCTACATTATCCAGAAAAACTTCATTTAATTCAAATTCATTCATATTACTTTTACACCAATTCCGACACCATCTCCAACAGGCAATATTATTGAACGAAGGGAAGGCTGCATCATAAATATTCTGTTAAATTCTTTGATATGACGAGTAGAGTTTTTATACTTTGAAGGAACATTTTTAGAAGCGACATATCCGTGCCATAAAAGATTATCCACAAATATGACTCCACCCTTTTTCAGTAATAACATTGAATAATCGAACAATCGTTTATAATCTTCTTTATCTGCATCTAAAAATATCAAATCATATTTCTTTTTCATCTGAGGCAGAATTCTTAACGCATCACCTTCGATAATTTTAATTTTATTTTGAAGAGAAGCTTTAGCGATATTTTCTTTTGCCAACAGAATATTATCCTGACTTTTTTCAATTGTATGGAAAGTCGTTTGTCTTCCTAACAGTCTTGCAATTCTAATTGATGAATATCCGACAGCAGTTCCAATTTCTAAAACACGTTTTGGTCTTAACATCAAAATAGTTTGTTCAAGCAGATTTGCAGAGTATTGATTAAGTATAGGGACTCTATTTTCTTTAGCATATTCCTCAATTTCTCTAAGTAAAGAATCTTTTGTTGTAATAAATGAATAAAGATATTTTTCTTGTGGAGTTTTTAATATTCCTGCCATTTTAATCCATAAAATTTTATTTAACTAAAATTAATTTTTTACCGAATTTTTCTTCATTGATTGTAATTAAATAATAATAAACTCCGCTTGCACACAAAAATCCTTGTTCTGAAATACCATCCCATTCGATAATGTTTTCGCCCAATGAACTTAACATCGAAATTTCTTTTACTTTCTGACCTGAAGAATCTATTATGCTAACTTTTAATTTTTCGTTACCAACTGATTTGAACATTATTCTCACTATAGAATGCTCAGATGGATTAAAAGGATTAGGAAAGATTTCGCTAATTCTTGTAAAGTCAAACATTGGTTTTTGCATATTCAGATTGATTTGAAAGCTGCCATAATCAAATCGATAATTTTTTGTTTGTGGTATCCTATGAATAACTCCTGTGCTGTCTTGATATGTGAAAAAGAATTTGATATTATCATTAAGATTAAATTGAGGAATTCGAAACTGATAATGATCTTCTGAAAATGTTTCAAAAGGAATTTCCTGAAATTCACTTTCATTTACAGAGAGGTGCAATTTTGTGGTTACGGAATTTTTGTTTTCATCGAAAATTACTTTGTTGAGAATTAAGCTATTACTCCTTTGTTCAAGATTCGGAAATTCAATTGCGGCTTTTGCTGAAATTAATCCATAACCAATTTGATTGTTCGGGCTGGCAGAGTTTGAAGATGACTCAAGTATGATATTTCTAATCTGATAATTTTTCAAATGAGGAAATTTTGATAGCAATAAAGCTCCCACTCCAGCAGCAATTGGCGCTGCTGCAGATGTACCGCTTGCATTGAAATATTGATTTGTCGTTCCAGATAAAGCGCCGAAAACTGTAACACCCATTGCGACAACTTCTGGTTTTATTCGTCCATCGCTCGTCGGGCCCAATGAACTAAAAGATGCTAATTGATTTTGAGAAGTAACAGCTCCAACTGAAATAACATTAAAAGCATCAGCGGGAGATATAATATGTTTCCAACTTGTATTACCTTCATTACCCGCTGATGTAAATGTGCTGACGCCTTTCTTATATGCTAAGTCCAAAGCTTTCGCGACGATTGTAGTTTTTCCATTCATTTCGCGATAAGTATATGAGCGATTTCCGGGATCAAATTCGCTATAGCCAAGAGAACTTGTTGTAATATCAACTCCAAGATTTTCCATCCAAATCAGTGCGGCTGCATAGTCATCTTCCTCTACGTTTGTTTCGCTTTCAATATTTTCTGTCTTTGCAAGAAGAAAAGAGCTGTTGAATGATGAGCCAATCATTGTGCTGTCTTTATGTCCCGCAATAATTGAAAGGACATAAGTGCCGTGTGTATCTTGACCCGGCGCATCTCCAGGCTGATTTGCAGTAATTGTATCGTTCTTAATAAAGTCATATTCTGCAACGATATTCCGTGTTTTTAATGCGTCGTGTCTTTTCCAATCAAAGCCAGTATCTAAAACACCAATTAGAACATTTTTGCCCGTTATTCCTTTTGAATGAACAAAGGGTATGTTCGAAAGATTTAACTGAGTAAAAGAAGAACCATAATCAGAAAGAATTTTAGTTACTACAAAGTGTTGAAAAGATTTATTAAAAGAGAATCTTCTGACAGGTTCAACTTTCTCAACAAAGGGCAAGGATTTTATTTCATTGATTTTATTCTCCGGAATGAATGCTGAAACACAATTGAACCAGTTCAATTTATGTTTTATTTCAATTCCCATTTCTTCCAAAGTCATCAAATAATCTTTCCTTAAAGGTAAATCTTCAAATGAAATTATTTCTGATTCATTGTGTCTTGTACGTCTTTCAATTGATTTTTCTGATAAAGTTGATAAAGCTGATTTATAAATCTGAGAATTTTTCTGAAGCGGTTTATTTTCTGAAACTTCTTTGTCTTTGAAATAAATAAAATATTTTTCCTGTGCAAAACTTGTCGTAGCTACAAAAAAGAAAATAAGCAAAATGATTTTTGTTTTCATTCTCATTTTAAAATGTCTTAAATATTCTATTAAATCTGACTCTTTCGATAAAAGATAAATTTGATTTTTCCAGTTTAGGTTCAATTGATAAATAGACAAACATCACTTTTGATTCAATTGCAGATTCGGGAATAAAGCCAAGAACTCGGCTATCAACACTTTGTTTAATATTATCTCCGAATACGAAATAATAATTTTCTTTAAGCGCGTATTTGTTTATTGGTTCACCTTTAAATGTAATTACAGAGCCTTCAACACTTATGAACTTACCTTTATTTTCATAATTTATTATTGGCTGCCAAAATTTAATATTCTTTGGATTAACTTCGATGGTATCACCTTTCGCTGGAATTTTTAATGGTCCGTAATTCATATATGAAAAATTTTTGTCGGAATAATTTAAAATTTTAGGTTTATCAGATATGATGGAAGTTTTATCTTCGGTTATAAAATTGTCAATCTCCTGATTGTTTATTTTAATTTTATTATTTGATATTTGAATCGTTTCACCTGGTAAACCAACAATTCTTTTGATTAAATCTTTTTCTGAATATTTCTCATCAATCAAAAAAGAATTTAACCTGAATACGACGATATCATTTCTTTTGGGTTTACTTAGCTCAAAGATAGTGTAGGATGGAATTCTAATTTGAGAAAAAGGGACGAAATCGGGAGTTTTTAATTTATAAGCAATTTTATTTCCAATTACAAAATCTCCTGCCAGCAAAGTAAGTCTCATTGATTCGGAAGCCACATAATAGGCATCAAGTATAAATAGTTTAATTGCGAGAATCAGAAAAAGAAAACTAAGAAATAAGAAAAGTAATTTTTTCACTTCATTAAAAAATCAGAATTTCTATTCATCTATCTGCAACACTGCAAGAAAAGCTTCCTGTGGAATTTCAACATTACCAACTTGCTTCATTCTTTTCTTCCCTTCTTTCTGCTTTTCAAGAAGTTTTCTTTTTCTTGTTATATCTCCGCCGTAACACTTTGCAAGAACATTTTTTCTCAATGCTTTTACGACAGACTTCGATATAACTTTTGTCCCTATAGCAGCTTGCAGATTTATTTCAAAAAGTTGTCTGGGAATTAAATCTTTTAGTTTACTACAGACTTTTCTTCCCCAATCATAAGCTTTCGATCGGTGAACGATCATTGAAAGTGCATCTACCGGTTCGCCGTTTATAAGTATATCAAGTTTAATAAGATCACTTTCACGATAACCTATAAATTCATAATCGAAAGAAGCATAACCTCGTGTTACTGATTTTAATTTATCATAAAAATCAAATATTATTTCGGAGAGAGGAAATTCATATTGTAAATCTGCTCTTGTCGGATCAATATAAGTTGTATTTTTATAAATTCCTCTTTTATCCATAGCTAACTTCATAATGTTTCCAACATACTCCGAAGGAGTAACTATCTGAGCTTTCATATACGGTTCTTCGACGTGCTCAATATCTCCGGAAGGAGGCATCTCGGCAGGATTATCAACAATTACTTCTCCTCCTTTCTTAGTGTAAACTATGTATTCAACATTTGGTAAAGTTGTAATAATTGATTGATTATATTCTCTCAACAATCTTTCCTGAACAATTTCCATATGAAGCAATCCAAGAAAACCACAACGAAAACCGAATCCGAGTGCAGCAGAAGTTTCAGGTTGATATACTAATGCAGAATCATTCAATCTGAATTTTTCAAGTGCATCTCTTAAATCTTCAAAATCATCAGAAACCGTTGGATAAAGTCCGCTATAAACCATTGGTTTTACTTCTTTATAACCAGGAAGTGGCTCATTCGCTGATTTTTTTGCGTGTGTTACAGTATCTCCTACTTTTGTATCGTGAACATCTTTCACCCCGGCAATCAGATAGCCAACATCTCCTGCAGATAATATATCAGATTTAATTCTTTTCAGTCCGAGAATTCCGATTTCTTCAGCGTCGAATTCTTTGTTGACTTTCATAAATCTGATTCTCTCACCAGTTTTTAGTGTTCCATTCACAACTCTGATGTATGCAATTGCTCCTCTGTAGGAATCAAATAGTGAATCAAAAATTAATGCCTGAAGCGGGGAAGTTGGATCACCAACTGGTGGTGGAATTCTTTTCACAATCTCTTCGAGTAATTGATCAATCCCAATTTTCGCTTTCGCACTAACCAGAACGATTTCTTCTTTATTACAACCAATCAGATCAATTATCTGCTGAGATACTTTATCAATTTCTGCACTCGGTAGATCAATTTTATTTATCACCGGAATTATTTCTAAGCCAGCGTCAATTGCGAGATAAAGATTGCTAATTGTCTGTGCCTCAACTCCCTGAGCAGCATCAACAACGAGTATTGCGCCTTCACAGGCTGCGAGTGAACGAGATACTTCATATGTAAAATCAACGTGACCCGGAGTATCAATCAAGTTGAGAGTGTATTGTTTGCCATCGCCCGCTGTATAATGCATTTGGATAGCGTGAGATTTTATAGTAATTCCCCGTTCTCTTTCTAATTCGAGATCATCTAAAATTTGGTCAACAGCTTCTCTGGCAGTAACAACTCCTGTCTTTTCCAAAAGACAATCAGCTATAGTTGACTTGCCGTGATCTATATGAGCGATTATGCAAAAATTTCTAATGTCGTTCATTTATTTTAGTCTTACATTACTAAGTTTTAATTATAACTTACTAAATATTTCATCATTCATACAACAGAAATATTAGATTTGAAGTTCTTGATTGTGTCAATGACAATTCCTTCACGAAGTGCATATTCCGAAATAGTAATATTCTTAATAGAGAATAAATCAAAAATTGTTTTAAGAATGATTAATCCTGCTGGAATTATGTCAGCTCGTTTTTCTTCCATTCCAAGAATTTTTTTTCTTTCTGAAGGAAATTTTTTGCTTAGAATTTCGTCATATACTTCGTTTAGCTCTTCATCGTTGAAAAATAATTCATTTAAAGATTTCGCTTTAGGCTTTTTAAATTTTTCCTGAACCAATATTCCGGCAGCTACAATAGTTCCGGAAGCACCAACGACCTGTTCAATATCTTTATTTTCAACTTGAGATCTGACGTAGCTAAGTTGAGCAACAACATATGAGTGACAAGCTTTTATTGCTTCATCTGTAAGTATAAAATCAGGGAAAAACTTTTTGCTGAGTCTCACTGCTCCGATTTTAACACTTTCAGTTACAATAGGAATATTATTATCAGCATAAATAAACTCAGAGCTTCCGCCACCGATATCAATACAAAGAACTTTTTTGTTTTTAATATTCAATGCATGAGACATTCCATAAAAAATCATTTTGGCTTCTGTTCTACCATCAACAACTTCAATATCTATTCCGGTTTTTTCTTTAACAGTTAAAATAAATTTGTCTTTGTTGTAAGCTTCTCTTACAGCGCTTGTTGCAACAGCTCTGATAACTGCTCCATAATGTTCAGCTAATTTTTTATATGCATTTAGAATCTCAATTGCTTTTTTCGTTTCGTTGGCAGATATTTTATTTAAATTTTCTCCGCTTGAGATTCCTAATCTCATAACTTCACGTTGTTTATCCAAAAGCTTAAACTTTCCATCAGGTTGCAATTCAATAATCACAAGATGGAAAGAGTTCGTACCAATATCTATAGCTGCAATTCTATTGTTCATTTAAGTTAAAAATCTTTTTTACAAATTTAATTACATCATCAACTTCAATATCGTCAATTAAATCTGACTTGCGAATAAAAAATTTGTTCTCACCAATTGGTGCCCAGTTGTATGGATTTGTTTGCCCGAATAAGGATATTACTGCTGTGTTTGTTGAGCCCGCAACGTGCATTGTTCCTGTGTCTGTAGTTATAAACAAATCACTTAACTCAATTAAAGCTGCGGTTTCCTGAATTGATTTATTTCTAAATTCAGGTAATGAAGTAGATAATTTTGATTTTATATAATCAAGTTCATTTTTATCTGCGTCTGTTCCTTCAAGATATACAATAAAACCAAAATCAGTTTTTAATTTTTTAATAAGTGCAATTACTTTATCAAGATTCCAGATATTTTGTGGTTTGCCCGCTCCGGGATGAATTCCAATTATTTTTTGTGAAGAATTTTCTTTTAAAGTTGTTAAAAATTTTTCTGCTTCATTTCTATGCGATTCATCGAAAAAAACTTCCGGACTAAAATTTTTTGTATCAATTCCAAAGGGACGAATCAAATCTAAAATTCTCTCGGCATAATGGGAATCAGGATGTTTTCGCCAATCGAGATCTATTCTTCTGTCAAATAAAAAGTT
>CAKZLD010000101.1 GCA_937125135.1 uncultured Ignavibacterium sp. | reverse complement strand
TTTCAATGAGCATCGAGCCAATTTTCGCCAATACCAATATCAACTACAACCGGAACTTTAAGTGGAAAAGAATTTTCCATAATATTTTTTATCAAAGTTTTCATTTCTTCAAGCTCGGATTTATGAACATCAAAAAGGAGTTCATCGTGAACCTGCAATATCATCTTCGTTTTTGATTTTCTTTTCTTCAATTCTTTATAAATGTTTATCATAGCCAATTTAATCATATCGGCAGCAGTTCCCTGAATAGGCATATTGATAGCAGCTCGCTCTTCAAATTGTCTGATAGTATTATTATTACTATTTATGTTTCGTAAATATCTTCTACGACCGAGTAATGTTTCTGCATAACCAAGTTTTTTTGCTTTAGCGATTGATTCATCCATATAGTTTTTCACTTTTGGAAATGTCTTGAAGTAATTATCTCTTATTTCTTTTGCATAAGATTGTGGTATCCCCAAACGAGTTTTTAATCCGAATGCTCCGATTCCGTAAAGTATTCCGAAATTAACTTCCTTTGCTTTTCTCCTCATATCAGAAGTTACTTGTTCAGGTGAAACTTTGAAAACGAGAGCAGCTGTACTTCGATGAATGTCTTCTTGATTCCTGAAAGCAGACATCAGTGCTTCATCTTCACAAATCGAAGCCATAATTCTCAATTCGATTTGACTATAATCAGCACTTAAAATTAAATATTCATCATCTCTCGGAACGAATGCTTTTCTAATTTCTTTTCCTAATTCAGTTCGGATTGGAATGTTCTGCAAATTTGGTTCATTCGAAGCTAATCTTCCTGTTACTGTTACTGCCTGATTGAAAGATGTATGCAAACGTCCCGTAATTGGATTTATCATTTTAGGAAGGGCATCAGTGTAAGTTGATTTTAATTTTGAAACCTGACGATAGTTGAGAATCAAATCAATAATTTCGTGTTCACCTCGTAAGTTTTCAAGTGCTCTTGCATCAGTTGAAAATCCGGTTTTTGTTTTTCTGCCAGTTGATAATTCTAGTTTATTGTAAAGAATATCTTGCAGTTGTTTCGTTGAATTAATATTAAATTCTTTTCCAGCCAGATTGAAAATTTCTTTTTGATAATTTAATAGAAGAACTTCAAGATCTTTACTAAGATTATTCAAAACCTCTTTATCAATTTTAACTCCATTGTATTCCATATTTTCCAAAACTTCAACCAAAGGAAATTCAACTTTGTAAGCAACCTTATCAAGATTTTCATCTTTAATAATTGAATCAAGTTTTTGATAAAGTTGAAATGTAATATCAGCATCTTCGCAGGTGTATTTGAAAAGCTCCTCGGGATTTGCATCAGCCATTTTTTCTGGTTCTTTTTTATCACCGATTAGAGAAGTTATACTAATTGGAGAATAGTTGAGATATTTTTCTGCAAGATAATCCAGTCCATTTTTCTGATCGGGATCAATTATGTATGCTGCAATCATTGTATCGAAATACAAATTTTTAACTTCAATACCGACCATTCTTAAAATTGAAATATCATATTTCCCGTTCTGACAGACTTTTTTAACAGTCGAATCTTCGAAAACATCTTTAAGATGCTTTTTGAATATTCGTATTGGAATAGCATTTTGATCATTTTGATTGAACAAATCCTGTTTCTCATCATTAAATAATCTAACGAAAAAAGCTTCATTCGGTTTTGTGCTGAATGAACAAGCAATCAAATCTGCCTGCCAAGGATTTAGACTTGTAGTTTCAGTATCAAAAACAAAAATTTGGGTTGCTTTCAAATGTTGAGCAAGGTTTGATAGTTCTTCCTCGGATTTTATGTATTTGTAATTGACTGAAGTTGAATCCAGTGTATTTTTTTTAATTGAATCGGAAAGAATTTCTTTTTCTTTACTTTCAGAGAAGAAAAATGAATTGTCATAAAGTTTGACATACTTTGAATACAAACTTTTGAATTCGAGTTCAATAAAAATTTCTTTAAGCTTAGTTATGTCAGGCATTTCAAAAACAGTTGATTCGAAATCAATATTCAAAGGAACATCTTTTCTTATTGTAGCTAATTCTTTCGACAAAAATGCGTTCTCTTTGTTTTCTTCTAATTTTTTTTGAATAGAAGCTTTTTCAATTTTATCGATATTCTGATAAATATTTTCTATGCTTCCAAATTTTTGAATCAATGAAGTTGCTGTTTTATCTCCGATACCTTTAACACCGGGAATATCATCAGAACTATCGCCGACTAATGCAAGGTAATCAGTCATTAAATCAGGATTGAAACCATACTCATCGAAAAATTTTTTCTTATTGTATATGATTGCTTCATCAGTCGATTTACCTGGTCGAATAATATTGATATTATCAGAAATGAGTTGGAAGTAATCTTTATCGGGAGTTACTGCAAATCCTCTAAATCCAAGTTTTTCAGCTTGAGAAAGAGCCGTTCCGATTATGTCGTCAGCTTCGTATCCCGGAGCAATGTAGTATGGAATTTTTAGAATATCAATTATCTGATTTATTCTTTTTAATTGAGGAATCATATCATCAGGCATTACTTGTCTTGAAGATTTATAAGCAGGATACTTTTCGTGTCGAAATGTTTTCTCTTTTGAATCCGTTGCAATCGCTATGTAATCAGGTTTCTGCTCCTCAATAACTCGCAGCAGTTGAGATAAAAATCCATATACTGCTGAAGTTGGCTCACCTTTGCTTGTTCTTAAAGGTCTGTTAATGAAAGCAAAGTAACCCTTATAAGCAAGAGCCATTGCGTCAATAAAAATTAAAGATTTATTCTGCATGGTTTTAATTTTATTTTTTCATATTCAAAATAATCATTACAAAAGTTTTTCTGAAGAGCAGAGAATTGAAATATTCGATAGTAGCTATTAAGAAATAAGTTTGTAATAGAATCGATAACTAAAAATCAAATTATTAATCTTATTTTTGGCACGCTTATAAATCAAATTTGGAATTCAAATGACAAAATATTTATTAATTCTAATTTTTCTTATTCAAAGTCTAATATTCGCTTCAGGCAAAGATTCAACTCTTTTTGTCGCTTTTTACAATCTTGAAAATCTTTTTGACACTGAAGATGATCCGACAACTGATGATTCAGAATTTTTATCAGATTCACAAAAAGGTTGGAATCAGGAGCGACTTGAAAGAAAAATGTACAACATTGCAAGAGTTTTCAGAAGTATGAATGATGGTAAAGCTCCGGATGTAATTGGTATCTGTGAAGTTGAGCATGAGTTTCTTCTTGATTCTATGAATAATCAATTTCTGAGAGACAAAAAGTATAAATCAGTTTCTCCCAATTCCCCTGATGGAAGAGGTATTCAGACTGGTATAATGTTCAAATCAGATAAATTTAAATTGCTTGAAGTCTTCGCTGACACAGTGAAATTAAAAGGCAGAAGCCGAACGAGATTGATTTTAGGTACTGCTTTATTGTTCAATAACACTGACACAATTTATTTTTTTGTAAATCATTGGCCATCAAGAAGAGGAGGGCAGGAGGAGTCTGAGATAAATAGGATTACTGCCGCTAATGCTCTTCGAACAAGAATTGAAAATATTTTCTATAAAAGTCCTAACGCTAAGATTATCATTATGGGTGATTTGAATGATGAGCCAAATAATATTTCTATACTTGAACATCTTAAAGCAAAACCTTTTTTATGTGAAGTAGAATCAAATGAGAAATTATCTCAGGTTGATGATGAAACTGATTTATTTAATTTGTCATACCAACAGTTCTCTGAAGGAGTTGGATCATATAAATATCAAGATGACTGGAATATGTTAGATCAAATTATTGTTTCAAGAAATTTGGTAGTCGGAAATAAAATAAAATATATATGTAACTCATTTGAAGTTTATAAACCTGATTTCATTGTTACTAAAAGTGGAAAATATCAGGGTGCACCATTTCCAACTTATGCAGGAAACAGATATTTGGGCGGTTACAGTGATCACTATCCAGTGGTTGCGAAGTTCATAGTAAATATGAATAAAAAATTGGAGTAGAAATGAAAAAATCTTTATTGATTTTTGGTTCAAACGGCCAATTAGGTAAAGGTGTAATTGAATATTTAATTGATAAGAATTTTGATGAAATTTTCCTTTTCGATTTCAACTTTGACTTCAATTACTCAAAAGCAAAACAAATAATTATTTCAGATCTTTCTGTTGAAGCAAACGTTGAAGAAGCATTCTCTCATATAAAAGCTGACAGTGAGACAGCTTTATTCTTATTTTCAACTGTCGGCGGATTCTGGGGCGGAGAGCCAATTTGGAATACTCCTTCACAAGATTTACAAAAAATGTTAAACATTAACTTCATTGCTAATTTTAATATTGCAAAAAAGTTTGCGGAACTTACTGCAAATTCTAAATATGGAGTTTGTGGATTTACATCTGCTTATACAGCAAATCATCCAGCTGAAAATAAATTTGCTTACGGAGTTTCGAAATCTGCATTATCATATCTGATAAAATGTTTATCAATCGAAGGGGAGAGAATAAACTTGTCAGCTTTTGGCATCGCTCCTTTCATTATAGATACGAAATCAAATCGTGAATGGATGAGTGATGCAGATTTTTCTAAATGGATAAAACCTTCTGAAATCGGAGCAGTGGTTTACTCAATGTTCGAAAATTACAAAGTAAACTCTGGTAATATTTTAGAATTAAAAATCCGTTTGAGTGATTGAATTAAACAGGATGATCAGCTCTAAATTGAGAAAGTCTTTCTTCTAAATCCTTGAATTGTTCTCGTTTGACAAGTGAGACACAAGAGCGAATTCCTTCTATCCTTTCGCTTTCAGTTATTCTTAATGAAATAGCACTTATTCCATAGTACAATAATTCTTTAAGAAGTTCGGCACTGTTCAATCCTGGATATGAAATTGTAAAATAAAAACCATCAGCAATTGGTTCATCTTCATCTTTGTCATAAACAATTTTGAAACCGTTTTTAATGAAAAGTTCTTTCATAATTTTCGCTTTCTCGCCGTATTCTCTTACTTCCTCAACGAAATTGTACCTGCCTTCATTTACTGCTTTGAACATTTCAGTAAGTGCATATTGAGTTGAATGAGTAATCCCCGCAGAGATAGCATAAAGATTTCCATAAACTAAAGCGTGACCGAAACAATCTGTCAAATAATATTTTTTAAGATTTTCATATTTGCGTGAATAAAGTTCATCCGATAGCACCAGCATAGCAATTCTTTGTCCAGCATAACTGAAAGCTTTGGAACTTGAAATCGTCAGGATGTAATGTTCAGTATATTTTGCAACAGTAGATTGAAAAGGAGGTTGACCTGGTTTGGATAAATCTTTTCTAAAATCCATTGCGAAGTATGCGAGATCTTCAATTGGAATAACATCATATTTAGAACAAAGCTCACCGATAATTTTTAATTCATTCTCGGTGAAGCAAATCCACGCCGGATTATTCGGATTTGAATAAAGCACACCTGCAATATTTCCTTTTTCAAAATATGATTCCAACTTTGCTTTGAGTTTATCACCTCTGAACTCATAAACATCAAACGACTCTGTTTTAATATCCAAAATTCTAAGTTGTTGGTAATGAACAGGGAAGCCGGGATTGATTAGAAGTATAGTATTCTTTTGTTGATGGAAACGAGCCAAAATTAGAAAAGCTGCAAAGCTTCCCATTGTAGAGCCGGTTGTTGGAAAACAGGATTCAGGACTAACATCGATATTTAAAAATAATTTTACAAAACGAGCAGTTTCTTGTTTAAGAGGTTGAATGCCGTAAATATCTGGATAAATCGAAGCAACTCCGTTATTGAGAGCTTTTATCTCTGCATCAATTCCAACTTGTGAAGCAGGTAATCCGGGTATTCCCATTTCCATACGAACGAATTTTTGTCCTGAAGTTTTTTCAATATCATCAACTAGCTTCTTTATTTCTCTAATAGAAGATAAGCTCAAATCTGAGATATTATTTTCTTTAAGAATTTTATTTACAATTTCTGAGTTAATTGGAGTTTGTCGGAGGTTCTCAGTTGAAGACATAAATCACCTAAAAATTTGATTTTCTATTTCAAAATTAAACATAAAGAAGGTACAATTTATAATGTACAATTTACAATGTACAATTAACAATGAAGAATTATAGTAGGACAGACTTCAGTCTGTCATTATAACTTAGCAAATTGAGAAAGAAGAATAATCTTCTGATTAAGCTAAATTGATTAAACGACTTTTGATTAGCGATTTATAATTTATGAAGTTCATTTACTCTTCATCATTACCAAACTAAAAAACCAATGATTAATGACAAATCCTCACTAATCAACTATGAAAAAAGTGAAGAAAAAACCATTGCCTATGCTATCATTTCTTTTTCATTGATTGAAATAAATCGATAATTCTTTACTTTTGAATGTAATTTTTTAATAAATAGAAGATAATGAATATTAAATTTTCAGAAATACCTAATCATCAGAATCTTTTTCTGGATTATTTGTATGATTTCGAGAAAGTGAAATCTTTCTACTTTTATGATTTCAGAGCGAAAGAAAATTATCCCGATATTTTCAGAAGAGTTAGTGAAAGAAAAAATGAGAATAGATCATCAATTAAAGAAATAATTAAAAAACAATATGAACCTTTCCAAAACATTTCACAAAAAACTTCTAAAAACTTAGAATTACTGAATGATAATAAAACTCTTTTTATTGTTACAGGTCAGCAGATAGGAATTTTTGGAGGTCCATTATATACTTTTTATAAAATTATAACAGCTATTAAGCTTTCTCAGCATCTCAAAGAAAGATATGATGAATATTATTTCATCCCTCTTTTTTGGATGGAGAGCGATGATCACGACTTTAATGAAGTTAATTCAATTAACATTTTGAATGATTCAAATAATCTCGTTTCCATTTCATATAAAGATGTAATTGAAGAAGAAGAGATGAAAGAAACTGTTGGAACTATAACTTTTGATGAATCTCTGGATGAAGTATTTACTAAATTGGAATCTGAATTGCGAAACACTGAGTTTAAGCAACCTTTAATTGATAAGTTAAAAACAGCTTACCAAGCCGGAAAAAGCTTTAAGGTATCATTCAGAGAATTGCTTTTTGATCTATTTGATAAATACGGTTTAATAATCTTTGACCCACAAGATGATGAAATTAAAAATTTACTCAAGCCAATTTTTATCAATGAAATAAATAACTTCAGAGAGCACACTCAAAAACTTGTTTCTGTTAGTGCCAAACTTGAAGAACAATATCACGCACAAGTGAAAATTAAACCAGTGAATTTATTCTACACTTTAGATAAAGGCAGATATGCAATCGAACCCGATGAAAATGTGTTCAAGTTGAGAAGAAAACGAAAACAATTTACCACCGAAGAAATATTATCTGAAGTAGAAAATAATCCTGAAAGATTCAGCCCGAATGTTTTACTGAGACCGATTTGTCAGGATTTCCTTTTCAATACTGCTTTTTATGTCGCTGGTCCGAGTGAGATTTCATATTTTGCTCAAGTCAATCCTTTGTATGAATTTTTTAATCTTGTTCCACCAATCATTCACCCAAGATCTTCCGCAACTTTATTAGAGAAACATCTCACAGCTTTTATTGAAAAGTATAATTTCGAAGTAAAAGATATTTTTTATGGACAAGAGCATCTCAAAGAAAAAATATTCAGTAAAATTTCTGAGATAAATCTTAAAGATGTTTTTGATGAGAGTAACAAAAAATTGAATTTGATTTTTGATGAACTCAAACAGGAGTTATTTAGTGTAGATAAAACTCTTTCTGATTCAGTTAACAAATACAGGGAAAAAACTTTATTGCTTCTGAATGATTTGAATAATAAATCAAAAAAGTATCAAGAAGTTAAATTTGAAACTGTACTTCGTCAGTTGCATAAACTAAGCAATCTACTTTATCCAAATCAAAACCTACAAGAAAGAGAATTAAACTTTATTTATTTTGTAAATAAGTTTGGTTTCGACTTGCTTGATAATATTTATGATGAATTGTCTATTCAGGATTTCTCTCATCAGATTATTTATTTGTGAAGGGCTAATCAGGTTTGGATTATTGATTCGAGTTGTCTAAAAAAATCTGGATTTGAAATATTTATACATTCTGCATTATCAATTTCTCCACCTTCTTTGAGAAGCAAAGCAAGAATTGAAAAAGCCATTGCAATTCGGTGATCGTTGAATGTTTTGAACTCTCCGAAATTCTTCTTAATCTTTCCTGACATTTCAAAGCCGTCTTCAAATTCTTTTATATCTAATCCTAATGATTGAAAATTTTTACAAAGTGCAGAAATTCTATCTGTCTCTTTATAACGTAACTCAACTGCATCCCTGATACAGAAAACACCTTCAGCAAAAATTCCAACAATAGATAGGATAGGTATTTCATCAATTATATTAGGTATTAAGTGAGATGCAATCTCAACATTTTTTAAATCAGAAGATTTTACAAAAATATTCCCGTAAGGTTCACCATTAGAAATTCCAGTTTCTTCGATGAATATATCAGCACCCATTAGTTTGAGAATATCAATAAAACCTGTTCGGGTTGGATTGATAGAAATATTTTTTATCAGCAATTCCGAATTTGGACAGAGCAGAGTTAAAACAATAAAATAAGAAGCAGAAGATATATCACCTGGAATATAATAGTCGCTATTGTAAGGGTAATTTTTTGATGAGCTGTAAATTATTTTTCTATCGTTTTGAAATTCATAATCCAGATTAAGCATTCTTTCTGTATGATCTCTTGATGGAATTATCTCAATAACTTCTGTTTTATTTTCGTTGAATAATCCAGCCAATAAAATTGCAGATTTGACCTGAGCACTCGAGATTTTAAGTTCATATTTAATAGGTTTAATTTCTTCAACGGGATAAAAAGTGAGAGGTAGTTTGAAATTGTTATGTGAGATTTTTGCTCCCATCAATCCCAACGGTTCGATTATTCTTTTCATCGGACGAGTTGAAAGCGATTCATCACCAATAATAGTTGAACTGAAATTTTGTGTAGCGAGAATTCCACTAAGTAATCGAGCAGTCGTTCCTGAGTTCCCACAGTAAATATGTTTATTAGGTGGATGAAAATTATTTCTACCAATTCCTTTTACAATTAACTCAATATTTTCATAATGAAATTCTGCTCCGAGCAATTCGAAAGCATTCAGAGTTGATTTAACATCTTCACAGTCTGACAAATTTTTAATTGAAGAAAAACCATCAGCCATTGAGGAGAAAAAAACAGCACGATGTGAAATAGATTTGTCGCCCTTGAAAGTTAATTCACCATTTACTTTTTTAATTTTACTAAAAGTTTTTCTCACTTCTTACACCACTTCTCAATTAGAAGATTGTACTCTGAATCATTCAAAGTTGTTTTTTCGTAAAATCCTTTTGAGGTTCTTTGTCTGAATGCTTCGTATAAAATAATTGCAGCAGCGACAGAAACATTTAAGCTTTGAACCATTCCTTTCATTGGTATCATAAATTTTTTGTCAGAAAATTCAATCCCTTCTTTTGAAACACCTCTGTGCTCGTTCCCGAGAACTATGGCAACTTTTTTGGTGAAATCAATATCATACAAACTGATTGAATCTTCTTCCAAAGTTGAAGCGAAAATATTGAAACCCTGACTATGCAAACTTTTGAAGCAAGTTTGTATATCCTGATGTTTTTCTTTCTCAATCCACTTAACTGCAGAGCCAGAAGATTTTCTACCGAGTTTCGGAAATTTTTCAATCGTGTAAACAAGATGGACTTTGTTGATTCCAACCGCATCACAAGTGCGTAGGATTGCACTTACATTATGAGGGTCGTGAATATTTTCGATGATGAGTGTTAAATCAAACTGACGTGCTAAAATTACTGATTTGATTTTTTGCAGTCTTTTTTCTGAAACAAATTTTGTCATTTTTAGTTTTTATCAAAAACAAGTTTATAAACTATTTCATTATCTTCTTTACGAGCTTTATCAACAGTAATTTTTTCTTTCGGAATCTTCAAATAAAAATCGGACATAGCAAGAATTTTTTCAATTACTCTCTCTTCACTTTCAGCCCACGATTCATATCCTTTTATTGAGGGAACATAAGCAGAGTATCCATCTAACTCTTTTTTGACAATTAAATCAATAACCATTTAGTAATCAGAATTAACTGTTTCATCGTTGATAATTTTAACTCCACTGCTTGTGCCTAATCTTGAAGCACCACAGTTAATAAAATTTATTGCATCACTTCTGCTTTTTATTCCGCCGCTTGCTTTTACTAATAATCCATCTCCAGCGAGTTTCATCAATTTTACATCAAATAAATTTGCACCACCGATTGAAAATCCGGTAGATGTTTTTATATAATCTGCTCCAGCTCGTTTGCAGATCACCGATGCAATAACTTTCTCTTTGTCGGTCAATAAACAAGTTTCAATAATTACTTTTAATGTTGAATGAAATTTTTTTGATAAATCTGCAAGTGCTTTAATCTCATTGAAAACATAATCAAAATCAGATGATTTAAGTTTTCCTATATTTATAACCATATCAAGCTCTTCTGCACCATCAGCAATTGCATTCTCTGCTTCTTTCAATTTAATTTCTGTTTTGTTTGCACCAATAGGAAAACCAATAACTGAACAAACTTTAATATCATCTGTTTTCAGTTGATTGAAACAAAATTCAACCCAAACAGGATTTACACATACTGAGTAAAAATGATATTCTTTTGCTTCATTACAAAGTTTAAGAATGTCTTTCTCAGATGCATCAGGTTTTAACAATGTATGGTCAATAAACTTTGCTAATTCAGTATTATTAATTTGAATATTATCAAATGAAGGTCCTGAGATTTTTGCTTCTTCAATAAGTTGCTTTATTCTTTCATCGGTCAGATTAAATTTTTCTAAGTTCAATTTAGCCTCCAAGGATTTTATATGCTTTGAAAGTATTGCTTAGCAACATTGCGATTGTCATAGGACCTACACCACCAGGTACTGGAGTTATGTATGAAGATTTTTTTGATACTTCTTCAAATGCAACATCTCCAACGATTTTATATCCTTTTGGATTAGTGTTATCCTCGATTCGGTTTATTCCTACATCAATAACAACAACGCCATCTTTCACCATATCTGACTTAATGAACTCAGCTTGACCAATCGCGGCGATTAAAATATCTGCCTGCTTGGTGAAGTACGACAAATCTTTTGCTGCAGAGTGACATACTGTTACTACAGAATTAGCAAATCTATTTTTTTGAAGCATCAGATTAGCAATTGGTTTCCCAACGATATTGCTTCTGCCAACAACGACAACGTGCTTCCCCTGAGTATCAATTTCATATCTTTTTAAGAGCTCCTGAATGCCTGCTGGTGTACAGGAAACGAAAGTCTCTTTTCCAATTACTAAATTCCCAACACTTATCGGATGAAAGCCATCAATATCTTTCTGTGGTGATATTGATTCAATAATTTTATCTTCATTGATATGTTTTGGTAGCGGAAGTTGAACAAGAATTCCGTGATAATTTTTGTCTTCATTGTATTTGTTAATGATCTCAATCAATTCATCTTCAGAGATATTTACACTAAGTTTCTCTACAATAGACCTCATTCCAATTTCCTGACAAGATTTACTTTTACTTGACACATAAATTTGTGAAGCGGGATTATCACCAACTAAAATTGCCGCCAGCCCCGGAACATTTTTCCCAGTTTTCTTCAACTCTTCAATCTGGAGTTTTAATTCATTCTTTATTTCTGATGAAATTTTTTTACCATCAATTAGTTGCATTTTCTATCCTTTAATATTCGAGTTTATATTTTGATTTAAGATAAGTTTTTAGTTTTTTGTCTTTCGTAATTTCTTCATAGAAAGGATTTGAATTCTGCCAACCTGTTTTACCGGTTCTTCTGAAATTTTCTAATCGTCTGATTGTAATTTCACAGAACACAGGCTCGATATCAATAGTAAAGCAGACTCTTCCCAAGTATTCCGAAGCAATCAATGTAGTGCCTGAATGAGAGAAGAAATCGAAAACAATATCATCCTTTTTACTTGATGCCAAAATAATTCTTTCAATCGCTTTCAGAGGTTTCTGGGCAAAGCATCCATTGACATTTTCTTCCATTCTGTAAAAAACTTGTTGGATATCAATCCAGACATTTCCTGCTCTTATGAATTCTGATTTACTTCTTTCAAAATTCTCTGTCAATTTTCCATTGACTTCTTTATAATATCCTCGCAGTGCTTTGGGAATCTCAGTGTATTCTGCTTCTACATTAAAAATTGGATTGCCTTTTGTAAAATAAAAAAGTTCTTGTCTTACGGACATCCAGTTATTTTGAGTTCCATATCCTCTCTGATTTCTCAATGTTATAAAATTTTTCGGTTGAAATTTTGTATTGGAAATTACATCCAAGAATGCTCCAAGTGGCTGAAAATATTTTTTATATTCTGCTCCTAACCAAACATAAAATGCTGAATCGCTTGAAAGATATTCAAAAGAAAAATCAATCCACTTCTTGCACCACAATGAAAAATTTTCAGTATCTGATTTTTGAAAAGCAATGAAGTTATAAGGCGGATCTTGAATGGATAGATTGCCTCTCGACTTTTGAAATAATTTTGATAATATTCTTTTATCAGTACAATCCCCGCAGATGATTTTATGCCCGGCTTTTTTATCCTTCCAGATTTCTCCGTACTTCAAACGGCAGTAGGGAAGAAGCAGATTTCTTAATTCATCATCTTTATCAAGACGTGGAAGAGGATGTTTCAACATTCTCGTAAGATTTTGATTTATCAAATTCAGGGAAAAAGATTCTCTCAATACTTAATGTTTTTCCTGTATTACAATCAATACTGAAAAAGACCGCACTTAAGTGAATTTCATCTTTTGCTGTTTCGTATTTCTGTGGAGTTTGATAAAGAAACCTGTTGATTGCTGCTTGTGATTTCATCCCGATTACTGAATCATAAGGTCCGGTCATTCCAACATCAGTGATATAACCAGTGCCATTTGGTAAAATCCTTTCATCGGAAGTCTGAATATGAGTATGAGTTCCGATTATGCAACTGACTTTGCCATCGAGAAAATTAGCTAAAGCCATTTTCTCAGCAGTAGCTTCAGCGTGAAAATCAATAATTACAATTTTAGTTTCATTTTTCAGTTTTGCAATAATCCATTCTGCAGATCTGAAAGGGCAGTCAATCGGATTCATAAAAGTTCTGCCTTGAAGATTGATAACAGCAACTTTGAATTTATCTACATCTAACAAGATGAAACCATTTCCGTGAGTGCCTTTTGGATAGTTCAATGGACGAAGAGAACGAGGCTCTTGTTTTAGAAAATCTTGAGATTGATGTTTGTCCCAAGTATGATTACCACCAGTTATAACTTTCACCCCGAGGTCAAAAAGAATTTTGGCTTCTTTCTCTGTACAACCTTTTCCATCCGAAATGTTTTCTCCGTTTGCTATAATCAAATCAGGCTTATATTTCTGAATGATACTGGGAAGGAAAGTTTGAGTAAAATCCAAACCGGGAGCTCCAATAATATCACCGATGAAGAGTACTGAAATGCTTTTCATTAAATCTATTTTTTTTATGAGGAAATATATCGTTTATAAGTTAAATGAGGAAAGTCTGTAAGATTATTTTAATCCAGAATCGGTAAACAAATAGTGAATTTTGAACCTTTCCCTGATTCACTTTCTAATTCAATATTTCCTTTGAGTAATTCAATGTATTTTTCACGATAGTCAAACCTAATCCAGTGCCTTCAAAGTCCGAGCAAAAGTACATTTACAATTTTTACTTTTGACATATCAATTACCAAAGAAAAATAAATGTGGTTGGTTAAATAAAATAATTTTTTATTGGGTAAAATAGGCGGTGATTAATTAAGTTCAAATCAAAATTTGTTTGAGATTGCAAAAATCCGATGTACCATTCAACTATTAAAAACTGAATTGAACCGAACACTATTTCAGAAAAATTTAATCAGATGATTAACTCTCTTATCGTGCGGATTTTCAGTTTGAATCCGACTCAACTTTAGTAAACTAAATGATTGGATAAGATTGTAAAAAGTCTCGTTGTAATGGATTAAAAAAACATTTAGTACACCCGGAAGGACTCGAACCTTCAACCTTCTGATCCGTAGTCAGATGCTCTATCCAATTAAGCTACGGGTGCAA
>CAKZLD010000100.1 GCA_937125135.1 uncultured Ignavibacterium sp. | reverse complement strand
GTTCAAGTTCAAGTTTAAGATTGAGTGTTATTTAAAATTAAAAGCGGGCTTAATGCCCGCTCCAATATCAATTCACATTAAAATTACATATTACTTAACTAACATCATTTTCTTCGAGGCTGAAAAACTTCCAGCTTGTATATGATATATATACATCCCACTTGTTAAGTTATTTCCATTGAAGTTGATCTTATAATTTCCTGCTTCTAGATTCTCATTTATTAAAGTTTCAACTAATTCACCAAGTACATTGTAAATGTTTAATGTAACCTGCTCTTTATTAGCTAAAGAGAATTCAATCGTTGTTGATGGATTGAATGGATTTGGATAATTCTGTTCAAGTGAAAATGTGTTTGGTAATTCTATTGAACCACTTATTCCGGAAGGAGAATCAATTAACTTAAATACTGAACCATTACTTGTTCCAGCAAAGACTGAGTTGTTCATATTATTTACCATTACAGAGCTGACTCCAAAACCACCCAAGCCAATTGGTTGCCAGTTGTTTGAAGTTGTATTTGTTGCGAATACACCAGCTTCCCAACTACTTGCGTACAAGTTGCCATTTCCATCAATTGAAAGTGCATAAACATAATTTGCGGGATAAGAAACTGATTTAATCCAACTATTTCCATTATCAATTGAGCGATAAACTCCATTACCATAAGTACCAGCATACAAATTACCATTTGAATCACAAGCTAAAGCCCATACAAAGTTGTATCCGATTGGTTTTAGATTCCATGTGTTACCACCATCGTTACTTGAATAAACACCACCACCAAAAGTACCTACAAAAATTTCATTGGTTGGAGTTACAACAATACTATGAACGGCTAAAGAAGTTAATCCGTTATTGACTAAACTCCAGCTTGAACCATTGTTAGTTGATTTGAAAATGCCAACTCCGAATAAACCAGCAAAAAGATTTCCGGAATTATCTTTTGCTATTGCTCTAACATCTGAGCCAATGACTGATGATAATTGCCATGTAGAGCCATTATTATTTGAGTAAAATAGTCCTTGTTCAGTTCCTGCGTATATTGTTCCATTATTTGATACCAAAAGTGACCAAATAAAACCTACATTCATTCCGGAATTTAGATGTTCGAAAGAAACACCATTATCAGTAGTTCTAAAAATTTTTCCACCGACTGTTCCTATCAAAAGATTTCCACTTAAATCATTAGCTAAAGACCAGACTATTTCATTAAATCCGATATTTCCGAATTGTGACCAGTTGGCAGAATTGTTTCCACCACCATTTCCACCAGAATTTCCATTTATATGAGAAATATAGATTGCAACAGCTGCATAATCATCTTCATTTGGATTACCATTGTTTGGATATGAATCGGGGTCGTTTTTATCTGAACTGATTATTTCAACTATGTTGTAAATTGTAGTATCAGCAGGAATATTTCCTACAAAAGGCGCTAAATTAAACTGACCCATTCCTTCAAGAGATTTACAAATCATCTGACCTTCCTGAACACCTGAAACAAAATTTACGTGTGCATTTGGTGCAAGTATTGAGCCCAAAATACCGATATACTGAAGCTTCAATGTGTCTGCTTCATAAAAATTAAAAATTACATTTTGTTTATCAGTTCCAACCAAGCTGAGTCCACCACTCCAAACTATTTTATTACCGGAGACATTTACGATAGCCACCGCACCAGAAGGAGTTTTAATTTCAACATTATTTGCAACTGATAAATCATTGCCGGAAATATTAAACACATTGACAAAAGGATTTGTACCGTTCATAAAAATTCCGCCCCACTGCATTGTATCGGTTCCGTTAACGGAATAAGATGATAAAGTGTTAGATAAAGCATTCAAATAAGCAGAGGCTGCTACAAAATCTATTACGCTGTCTTTTCTTATTGTTCCTTCTTCAACACTTACAGTTGAAATTGGTAAATTAGTTGTGTCACCGTAAACAACATTTCCATTATAAACTCGTCCACTTAGGAAAGTAAGATTTCTTCCGACGATAAGAATATCTTCTGTTCCGTTTGAATTAGGAAGTTTGTCTCCAATACTATAATTAGCAAAGAAAGCATCTTTACCGACTGCTACTTTCCCTTCTGTATCTGACGATGGTTGAAAAACATTTTCTAATACAAATAAGTTAAAGTCTTTTGCAACTCCGAAATTAAGACTGCTTGTTGCAACTGAAAGAAAATCTACCTGAACATTAATAGTTAGAGTTGCTGATGAACCTGAAGATAATGTTCCAACATTCCAAATTCCGGAATTGTAATTATAGCTTCCCTGAGATGCTGAAGAAGAAAGATAAATGAATGCACTGCTTAAAACTTCAGAAACAGAAATATTATTTGCAGTAGCGGGACCGTCATTAAACACAGTAATTGTAAAACTGATTTGCTGATTATGCTGAGGGTTTGCGTTTGAAACAGTTTTGGAAATTCTTAAATCTGCGTCAGGCATCCAGGTAATACTTCCGTAAGCAGTGCTTGTTGCAACTGTTGGTGTTGCAAGCACTAATTTCTGATAATTATCTGGTTGAAGTTTATGAACATATCTTGTCCCTTGTGGAATAATGGTGGTGGCAGTAGCAATAATACTTGAACTGTTGCTTGTTCCCTGAGTAACTGTGAAAGGACCAGCTACACCACTTATATTCGTTGATAATGAACTGAAGTTTAAAGTTCCTGAAGAAACTGAAACATTTACATTTCTACCTGGTAAAGGATTTCCATTTAGATCATAAGCTAAAACATTAAAGCTTGCAGGACTTCCCCAAGGCAATGATTGAGTGGCAGGCATCATTACCAAAGTGGCCGGTGGAATAACATTATTGTGATTTGCATTTGCATCATTAACTATCTGAATTGCTCTGTTTCTTAATGTAGAATTACTGACTGTATTTAGGTTTATACCATCTGAAAAATGCCAAATTGCAAGTTGAACTGCTGCAGCTTCATTGTTCACGGTTCCGAGTGCACCCGGATATGGATAATTTTTATATGGATAGTAGTTGTTTAACACATAGGTTATTTGAGAAGGTGTATAACTTGTGTCAGTGTAAGTATGAGGGTTTGTTGATGTCCAATAAACCAATTGTTTTTGAATATCAATGCAAAAGAAATTAGCATTATTTCCATCAACCTCACCCTTGAAAGTTCCGGCATAAACATTCATTGTTTGTGAAGGATTGTAGGGATTCGTAAAACTTACATTTGCTCCTTTGTCTGTGCTGAATACTTTTGCGACACTAAAACCTTCAGGTGAATTGGGATTTTTACCATTAAACGCAAATAAAAATGATGTGTAAATAATTAAGAAAAGAGTTGTCGAAGATAAATTGCTAAAAAGTGATTTTGGTTTCATTGTTTCTCCTAAATAATGTTTGAGATGATTTATAAAGATTCAAGCCAAAAAAAATTTGATTTTTAGAAGAATTTCGAGCTTTTTTAGAAGGAGTAGTGTATCATTTTAATACGAAGTTTCAATTTATACCAAAATTCCTTTTTAATTTTTTTTGTTAATTAATTAAATAGTTTTAACTTCAAATAGAAGATTTGAGGAAATCTTATGAAAACTTTTCTTTTAGTATTATCGGTGCTATTTTTATTTTTTGGACTTTATGGGACAATGAGTTCATCAACTCTCATCGCAAGCAAAAAGTCTGACTCAATTGCTGTGGTTTCTGAAACAACAGAGGCAAAAAAATTTTCAATTAAAGATTTAGAACAATTTACCGCGAAAGAGAATCTTAGATTTACAATAAGAAATGCAGGTGGGGTGCTAACGCCTTCTTCTGTAGAATAAGAAAAATTTTAGTCCAAATTCTTCTTTTTTATCATATACCTGAAGAGTGAATTTCTTACTAATATCATACATTATTGAAACTTACCGTATTTTGCTTTACTTTTAGAATGTAAACCAATTTAATTTTAACAATGCGTGAATTTTTCAGCGTTAAAGAAGTAGCCAAGTTATTAAATGTAAGTCATTCTTCAGTACTTTATCATATAAAATCAGGTAATTTAAAGGCTGTGCAGGTTGGGAAGATTTACATAATTGCAAAAGATGACTTTGCAGATTTTCTCAAAATTCAGAGAAGTAAACCTAAAAGAAAAAGAAAAGAGGATTTATCTTTATTCTGATAAACCCTCTATCAAAAATTCATTCCACCTGAGCATTATTACTTTTCTTTCTTAACTTCAAAATCACAATTACTAAAGCAATTATTACTACTGCAAAAATCACAATGTAAATCCATATATCTAAAGAGGGAGCTACTAAATCTTTCCATTCAGAAATCTTTTGAGCAATTTGATTCTTTTGTTCATAGCTCAGCATTTTATTATCAATCAGATAGGGCATCCATTGATTATCAATGGTTTTAAACCAGATACTATCAGCAAAAACAGAAAAAACTCTTTCGGATTCCTCTTTGCTTTTTATTCCATAACTTTTGATTTCTTCATCAATGAAACTAGTAATGACATTAGTAAAATCATCACTGTTATTGAATCTTCTGAGATTTATTCCGCCAATTGAAAAATCATCACGTATTGATTCCCAGACTTCTCTTCTGAGATTATTTTTCCAGTTATTAAATAAAGCTTCGATTTGTCTTAGTTCGTTGGATTTTTCTGGTTTTGAAGCATAAATATCTGTTAATTTAGGTCCGATTTTTTGCCAAAGTGAAACAAAACTGTTCTGTTGTTTTTTGACTTCTTCAATATCCTGAGGTTTTAATGTAGTAACTTCAAGAAAACGGTTATTATCTCTGATAGATTTTTTTACAAGGAACAGAACATTCTTACTTTCTGTTTCAGCAATGAGATTTTGTTTATCAGCATCTGTTAAGGTAGAAGGATCAACATCAATTCTTGGCATCAGACTATCTATGATTGCATAGACTAATTCATCTCTTTGAGATAATGATGCTCTCAACTCACTTACTAAGTTCTGCAGTTTGGCAATTGTTTTTGCGTCTTTCTTCCGTTGAAGTTCCAGAGTGTAAATTTGATTCAACAACTCCGAATTTTTTTTATTCAGCGCGTCAATCTCAGAGCGAAGATTTACAACCTCCGTTTCTAATTCTTCAATTTGAGTAAAATCGCCTTTTCTGATTATAACAGAGTTTTTAAGATTATCAATAATCTTCTGAAAATTCTCAGGATAAAGACTTCTATCAAGAAGCTCTTGATGAATCTGAAAATCGCTTTTAAGTTTTTCAATTTCATTAGAAGCATTTTGTAATTCTTCCAGTGAAGTAGCGTTTTTTATTTTTAGTTCAATTTCAGGAATTCTGTTTCTAAAGCTTTGAACAATTTCATAATCAGACTGACAATAAATATTTAAAGCAAAAAACAGATTTATGAGAAGTAATAATTTTATTTTCATTTTTTATCTCCAATTATTCCTTCGTTAGTTAAATTTAGTTTTAAGTTTTCATCTACTAATTCAATGTATGTATCTCGCTGATTGAAGAAAGGATTTTTTAAGCCAACTTCTGAGACTGCAATTTTTTTAACTAAACTCATTGAACCCAAATCATAATTAAACAAATAAACATTCTTAAAATTTTCGGCAGTTATAAAATAAGTACCGATCGAATTTCTTATTATTCTTATTGTTTTTCCTTTGAAATCCACACCAACTCCAAATTCTTCTTGAAATAAATTTTGAACATTTATTTTTAAAGAGTATCTGTCTTCTCTAACAAATCCATTATCATCAACTTTTATAACTGCTTCCAAAGGCCAGGAATAATCAACCGGAGTCAATTTAAGAGAGGAACAACCCGAAAGCAATAATAAATAAATAATTGAGAAAAGGTATTGTTTCATTTTTTATCTCCTTATTTTCTTTCTAAAATTTCTGTTTTGTCGGTATAGCCGACAACCACTTTATCAGCAATATTGTTGAACAAACCAACCTCAACGACACCCGTTAAGAGTTTAAGTTCAGGTTCAAGTTCAAGTGGGTTTTCGATTTTACCGATTCTGCAATCAATAATATAGTTTTGAGAATCCGTAATGAATGGCTTTCCATTTAATAATCTTAATTTAGGATTAAGTTTTTTCGTTTCAAATTTTTTAATAAGACTTTTGTAACCGAAAGGAATAACTTCAATCGGAAGAGGAAAAGCTCCGAGTGTATCAACTAATTTTGTTGAATCAACAATCCATATACACTCTTTTGAATTTTTCGCTATAATTTTTTCAAATAAAAGCGCACCTCCGCCACCCTTGATTCCATTCAATTTATTATCAACCTCATCCGCACCATCAATAGTCAAATCAATACTATCTACTTCTTCAAAAGGTGTAATTGTTAATCCAAGTTTTAAAGCGAAATTCGTAGTTTGGGTAGATGTGGAGACAAAAATTAATCCTGAATAATCAGTTGCACGTTTGGCAAGTAGTTTAATAAATATTTCGGTTGTTGAGCCGGTACCTAAACCTAATGTTATATTGCTTTTTATATAATCTAATGCCTTTTGAGCTGCCAAGAATTTCGGATTCATTCAGTTCTATTCCTAATTAAATATTTTCATTCAATTATTGATTCAAAATTAAACAATCTTACATTTATTAAATAAAGAACGTTAGTCAACAAATACAGAATTTTATTAGGTAATTATAAAAGTTATACTTATATTATTAGTAGAAATAATAATTAGCTTAATAATATTATGAAAATAGACAATATTGATAAACAAATATTAAAACTTCTTCAGCAAAATGCGAAAGTAACAAATGTAGAATTAGCTTCACAAGTTGGAATTTCACCTCCGGCAATGCTCGAAAGAGTTAAAAGACTTGAAAAGTCAGGATTTATAAAAAAATATGTCGCAGTTGTAAATCCGGACAAGTTGGGTAAGAATATCATTGCTCTTATTTCTGTTTGGCTTTCGGCTCATCAATTAAGTTCGATTGATTCTTTTACAAAACAGATTAACAAGTTTGATGAAGTTCTCGAATGCTATCATATTGCTGGCGAAGAGGATTTCATTCTTAAAATAATGTCGAGTAGCATAAAAGAGGTTGAATCATTTCTTTTACAGAAACTGACCAAAATTCCCGGAGTCAGTAAAGTAAATACAAAGTTTGTTTTGTCAACAGTCAAATATGAAACAAAAATTAAAATAGAATAGAAAGGAGAAAATATGCATCATTTCGACCCAAGTACAGAAATTCAGGATTATCTTGTTTTTGGCGAATATGGAGATGTTAATCCGTCAATAACAGATTCATCTACTTATACATTTCTTAATCCCAAAACAATGGAGGAGCTTTTCGAACACGAAAAAGAAGGATGCTTCCTTTATTCAAGGCATTGGAATCCAACCAATAAATATCTCGCTGATGCACTTGCTCGACTTGAAGATACTGAAGCTGCCATTGTTACTGCATCAGGAATGGGAGCAATCAGTGCTGTTGTTTTTCAACTTTGTAGTAGCGGTGATGAAATTATTTCGAGCAGAACTATTTACGGTGGAACTTATGCGTTATTCAAAAACTTCTTGCCAAAATTTGGAATTAAAGTTCATTTTGTGAATATAACAGACTTAAATTCTGTTAAAAGTCTTGTGAATGAAAAAACTAAAATTATTTATACAGAGGCAATCAGTAATCCTCTACTTGAAATTGCAGATATTCCAAAGCTTTCTGAAATCTCAAAAGCAAATAACATAAACCTTGTAGTTGATAACACTTTCAGCCCGATATTCATTACTCCAAAACATCTTGGTGCTGATATAATTATTCATAGTTTAACTAAATTCATAAATGGAACGAGCGATTGTGTTGCCGGTTGTGTTTGCAGTACAAAAGAGTTCATCAGTCAATTAACTGATATTAACAGTGGTGCAAGTATGTTATTAGGTCCTGTGCTCGATAGTTATCGTGCAGCAAGCATTCTTAAAAATCTTCATTCATTACATATCAGAATGAAAAAGCATAGTGAAAATGCTCAATACATTGCAGAGAGATTATCCGAACTTGGTATAAAAGTATTTTATCCCGGATTAAAAACTCACAAAGGTCATCAACTATTAAATGAAATTATGAATGAAGGTTTTGGATATGGTGGTATGATCGCAATTGACGCTGAAACTACTGAAAAAGCAAATGAACTAATGACATTGATGCAACAGGAAAAAGTAGGTTATCTTGCTGTGAGTCTTGGATATTTCAAAACTTTATTTTCATCTCCCGGTCATAGTACATCTTCAGAAATTCCCGAAGAAGAAAGAAAAGAAATGGGATTATCTGATGGGCTTATCAGATTTTCAATGGGATTGGATAATAATATTGAAAAAACTTTCGAAAGAATTAAGAAATGTTTAATTGCTGTTGGGTTGATTAAGTAACTTTTGAAAATAAGTGAATCAAATTTACTTTTGACAAAAAGATATCATTAATTAAGATAAACCCAAGGGGAAAAAATGAAATTATTAAAACCCCAGAAGCACAAAGAACTAAAACCTTCGCAATTACGCTGGAGATGTGATCCGAAAATTTTTGAATTTGATTCCACAGAGGAAATCGAACCAATAGAAGGAATCCTCGGACAGGACAGGGCTCTTAATGCTATTCGATTGGGAGTGGATATTAAAAGTCCGGGTTATAATATTTTCATTGCTGGACTTTCTGGTTCAGGCAAAGCCACCACTGTAAAAAAAATGTTGGAAAGAATTAGTCACAAATGTCCCGAATTGTATGACTACGCTTATGTAAATAACTTCAAGGATAACAGTCAACCATTATTACTAAAATTTCCAAAAGGCAAAGCGAAGGAATTTAAACAAGTTCTCAAATCAGCAATTGAATTATTAAAACAGAAAATTCCACTCGCACTTGAAAGTGAAATTTATCTTGACCGAAAGAAAAACCTCATTAACGAGTTTAATGATAAAGAGCAGAAACTTATGGAATCGTTTGACAAAAGTTTACGAGAAAAAGGTTTTGCTTTAGGTCAGGTTAAAATTGGAGATTCAATAAGACCTGATATTTTACCAATCATAAACGATGAACCAATTCCAATTTCACAGTTAGAAAATCTTCTATCCGAAAACAAAATTTCCAAAGAACAAGCAAAACAGATTTTCTCTGAATATCAGAACAATCTTCAGGATTTACAACTACTTTATAAAAAAGGATTAAAACTAAATCAGGAGTTTCAGGAAAAATTAAAACTTCTTGAAAGGGAAAACATTGACTTAATTGTTCGGGGAATTTTTGAAATATTAAAAGAAAGATATGTTGATGACGCTGTTCACAATTATCTGAATCAGGTTGAAGAAGATATTCTTGAAAACACCAATATCTTTAAAGGACTTAAACCTGCGGATGAGATCTCTCAGCAAAGCGGAGTTGAGATTGACTATTTTTATGATTATCAAGTAAACATAATTTTAGATAATTCAGAAACACAAGGCTGTCCTGTAATATTAGAAACAAATCCTTCTTTTGTTAATTTATTCGGGACTATTGAAAAAGTAACAGATGGACAAGGTGGATGGTATAGTGATTTCACAAAAATTAAAGCCGGTTCTCTTCTGAAGGCAAATGGCGGCTATCTGGTTTTAAATGTAATGCATCTTTTTGAAGAGCATGGAGTCTGGAGAACATTAAAAAGAATTCTTACTTACAATAAACTCGAAATTCAGGAATCACAAATTTCATTCATAACTTCATCGGTATCTCTCAAACCCCAGCCAATTGATATTGATACAAAAGTTATTCTTATCGGGAATTATACTATTTACGCTTATCTCAGTGAAAGAGAGTATGATTTCAAAAAAATGTTTAAAGTACTTGCAGACTTCGACTACGAAATAAACAGAACTAATGATGTTATTAAAGATTATGTTCGTGTGATTAAAAAACTGATTAAAGAAGAAAATCTTTTAGACTTTGATAAAGGCGCTATTGCTTATCTGCTTGAGATAGCTGCAATTTTTGCTGGAAGACAGGATAAACTCACATTAAGATTTTCTAAGATTGCAGATATTCTCAGAGAAGCAAACTTTTGGGCGATTCGAGATGGAAAGAGAGAAGTAAGTGTAAAGTATATTCAAAAAGCTTATCATTCAATTAAAGAGCGACATTCAATGCTCGAAACGAAAGTTACAGAATTGTATAAAGATGGTTATATGCTGATTGATACTTCGGGTGAGCGTGTCGGGCAAATAAATGGTTTGGCAATCTATGATGCTAACTTTTACACTTTCGGAAGACCCACAAGGATTACTGCAACTGTTTCCTTAGGAAGTGGCACGATTATCAACGTTGAACGCGAAGCTGGAATGAGCGGAAGACATTACAATAAAGGTGTTTTAATAATATCAGGATATTTCAGAGAAACATTCGGACAGGATTTACCTCTTTCTTTTAATGCAAATTTAGTTTTTGAACAATCATATGGAATGGTTGAAGGTGATAGCGCTTCTTGTACAGAGATTTTTGCTTTGCTTTCAGTTCTTTCAGGTTTGCCAATAAAACAATCAATCGCAGTTACGGGCTCGCTCAATCAGAAAGGTGATGTACAACCAATTGGAGGGGTGAATGAAAAAATTGAAGGCTTCTTCGATATTTGTTCTCTTCAGGGTTTGAATGGAAAGCAAGGAGTAATTTTTCCTTTTCAAAATATCCGCGATTTGATGTTGAAGGAAGAAATTATTGAAGCAGTAAGAAAAAAGAAATTTCATTTATATCCTATTTTAAGAGTTGAAGAAGGAATAGAAATTTTAACTGGAGTGAAAGCTGGTAAAAAACTGACTCACGGATATGAACCCGGAACAGTTTTTCATCTTGTTGAAGAAAAAATTAAAGAGCTTTACGCAAAAGCAAGACAGATAAAAAACAAAGAAAAAGAAGAACCAATCAAAAAGAAAAATAATGGCAGAAAGAATTGAACATTTTGCTAAAACCAAAATATTGGCAACGCTCGGTCCTTCAACTTTTGAAGTTGACCAAATTAAAAAATTAATAGTTTCGGGAATTGATGGAGTAAGATTAAATTTTTCTCACGGCGATTACAACTTTTTTAGTCAACTTTACAAGAACATTTATCAAGCTTGTGTTGATGAAAAAACTCCTCTTGCAGTTCTTATTGATCTTCAAGGTCCTAAGATTAGAATTGGTGAATTAGCTGAACCACAGTATGAAATAGAAAAAGATGAAATAATTGAAATCACTACTGAAAAAATTATTGGGACAAAAGAGAGAATCTCTACAACTTACTCAAACCTTCCTCAGGATGCTTCGATTGGTGATTTTATTTTAATAGATGATGGTTTGCTCAGAGTTGAAATTATAGACATCAAAAATGACTCTGTAATCTGTAGAGCAATCAATAATGGAAAACTAAAACCACGAAAGGGAATGAATCTCCCCGGAATGAAACTAAGCACTCCTTCGATTACAAAAAAAGATTATGAAAATCTGGAGTTTGCTATCAAAAATCGGGTTGACTACATAGCGTTATCTTTTGTTCGAAGTCCGGAAGATGTTATTGAATTAAAAAACTGGCTAATAATGAAAGGACTTGAAATTCCAGTAATAGCTAAGATTGAAAAAAAAGAAGCTGTTGATTACTTTGATGATATTCTCTCTGTTGCAGATGGAATTATGATTGCGCGTGGTGATCTGGGAGTTGAACTTCCACCGCAGGATGTGCCCGTACTTCAGAAATCAATTATAAAAAAATGTAATTCGGTTGGCAAGTTAGTAATCACAGCAACTCAAATGCTTGAGTCAATGATTATCTCTCCGATTCCAACTAGAGCAGAAGCGTCTGACGTAGCTAATGCAGTTTGGGATGGCACTGATGTAGTCATGCTCAGTGGTGAAACTTCTATCGGCTCATATCCTATAAAAGCAGTTGAAACAATGAATGATATTGTAAAAAAAGCAGAAGCAAATTTTCCTTTTAATAAAACTATTGATTACATAATTCCGGATAATCTGCAGGATAAATTATTTGATTCGGTTGGCAGGGCAGTTGTAGATATCAGCAACAGAATAAATGCTGAAGCTATTGTGGTATTTACAGAATTAGGAAGAACAGCTAAATTAATCTCCAAATACAAACCTAAATCCAAAATTCTGGCAATGTCAAATAAATTTGAAACGATGAATAAACTTTCACTCTATTGGGGTGTAACTCCTGTTTTCTGTGAAAAGATTGAGAAAGAAAAAATTTTTATTGATGATGCAAAAAGGATAATTCTCGAACTTGGTCTGGTAAAGAAAGGCGATTTGATATTGTTTACTGCAGGTTCTCCTCATTCAGAAAAAAGTAGAGTTAATTGGTTAGACTTTGAAATAATATGAACAGAGTAAACCTTAAAGAAGCTAAATGGTGGAATATACTTGATAATGGAAGAGTTCTTTGCACTCTCTGCCCACGATATTGTGAATTAAGTGATGGTCAGGCAGGATTTTGTTTTATCAGAAAAAACATTGGCGGAAAACTTTATAGTATTGGATACGGCAGACCAACAGGTTTTGCAATTGATCCGATTGAAAAGAAACCATTAAATCACTTTCTTCCTGGAACCTCTATATTATCTTTTGGTACAGCTGGATGTAATCTCGGTTGCAAGTTCTGTCAAAACTGGTCAATAAGTAAAGCTAAACTTGATGATACTTATTCATTAAACGCTTCTCCTGAAGATGTTGTTAAATTAGCATTGAAACACAAAACTCCTTCAATTGCTTACACTTATAATGACCCTACAATTTTTGGCGAATATGTAATTGATATATCCCAAATTGCAAGACAAGAAGGAATCAAAAATGTGATGGTAACTGCGGGCTACATTGACAAAGAAGCACGTAAAGAAGTTTATAAATACATTGATGCCGCAAATGTTGATCTGAAAGGATTTACGGAAAGATTTTATTTCAAGAACACATTATCTCATCTTGATCCTGTTTTAGATACTATTATCTGGTTGAAAAATGAGACTGATGTTTGGATTGAATTAACCACTTTACTCATTCCTGATGAAAATGATGATGAAGAACAATTGAAAAATCAGTGTAACTGGATTATTGAAAATCTTGGTGATTCAGTTCCTCTCCACTTCACTGCTTTTCATCCTGATTTTAAAATGATGAATAAAGATAGAACTCCGCATTCAACTCTTATAAAAGCAAAACAAATTGCTGAGTCATTTGGAATAAAATACGTCTATGTAGGGAATGTGTTTGATAATAAAAATCAATCCACTTATTGCGAGAAGTGCAGTTCACTTTTGATTGAAAGAAGCTGGCATAAAGTTACTTTTCATAAATTTGAAAACGGAAAATGTAAAAAGTGTAGTTTCTCTTTACCCGGAATTTTTAATTAAAGGATTTTTATGCAGTCTTTAGAAAATAAAATTGTTTTAATTACAGGCGCCTCTTCAGGAATTGGTAAATCTTGTGCAAAAGAGTTCGCAAAACTCAAATGCAATCTTATCCTTGTAGCCAGACGAATGGAAAGACTTGAATCTTTCTCAGAAGAACTAAAAAAAGAATATCAAATAAATGTTTTAACATTCAAAGTTGATGTCAGAAATTTTGAAGAAGTAAAAAACTTTTATGATAATCTTCCAGATGATTGGAAGAAAATTGAAATACTTATCAACAATGCTGGTTTAGCAAGAGGACTTGATAAATTTTATGAAGGAAAGATTCAGGATTGGGATGAAATGATTGATACAAACATAAAAGGCTTGATATATGTTTCTCGAGTTGTAGTTCCGCAAATGGTTGAAAGAGAAAGCGGACACATAATAAACATTGGTTCAACTGCAGGGCACGATACCTATCCGATGGGAAATGTTTATGCAGCCACAAAGTTTGCGGTTAAAGCTCTTAGTCAATCATTTAGAATAGATTTGCTTGATAAAGGAATAAAAGTTTCAAGTGTTGATCCCGGAATGGTTGAAACTGAATTCAGCAATGTCAGATTTTCTGGTGATACGGAGCGTGCAAAAAAAGTATATCAGGGTCTTACACCTCTTTCGCCTGAAGATGTTGCAGATGCGGTTGTATATTGTGCAACAAGATCTAAACACGTTAATATTAATCAGATTATTCTTACTCCGCTTGCTCAGGCTTCATCTAATTTTGTTGTGAGAAAATAAATCAACTTTCATTTAATTATTTACTAATAAGTAACTGATTTCGGGTGAACAATATGAAAAATTTTTTAATGATATCCTTTCTGATTTTGAATCAGATAGTCTTTGCTCAACAAGTTTTTAAACCACATCCCTTTTCAAAAACGATGGCTGTAGGTTTTGAATCAGGAGCTACTTATTCTATTTCTGATTATGAATCTCCCGGTTTCGATTACATGGGTAAATTTTCTATTGAAGTTTACTTTAAATCAGAATCAAAAAGCTCTTTTGGAATCAGATCATTTTTATCTGCTGGCTTCATAAATGCTTTTGATGATCAACGTGTAGTAAATCAGTACCGCACAAGATTTACTTCCATAGGGTTAGGATTGATGTACCTTTTATCCGTTTCCGATGATGTTTATCCATATCTCTCAGTTGGGCTATCTCATATTTGGTTTGAACCAAAAGGAACCGACGGAAATACTTTGGTTAATTATAACAATAAAGTTTATCAACCACGCGAATTAAATTTCTTCGGTGAATTAGGAAGCAGATTTCTTGTAACTGATAATTTAACATTTAATGTTGGTGGCGGAATTCAAATTAGTCCTAATGATTATTTCGACGATGTTCAACAAGGAACAAGCAACGATATGTTTGCTTTTGCAAATGTTGGATTAAGTTATTCTTTATTTACTGAAATTGATTCAGATAGAGATGGAATTCCGGATTCACAGGATAAATGCGCAAATACACCAACAGGAGTTAAAGTAGATGATTATGGTTGTCCACTCGATTCAGATGGTGATGGCGTTCCCGATTATTTGGATAAATGTCCAAACACTCCACGCGGAGTTGAAGTTGATGTTAATGGTTGTCCGTTTGATTCAGATGGTGATGGAGTTCCGGATTACAGAGATTTATGTCCAGATACTCCGAAAAGAATTTCTGTTGATAATTATGGCTGTCCTTTCGATACAGATGGTGATGGTGTTCCTGATTATCTTGACAGATGTCCTAATACGCCATCAGGAATAGATGTTGATGCTAAAGGTTGTCCGCTTGATTCAGATTTGGATGGAATTCCCGATCATCTTGATGATTGTCCTGACTCAGCGCCGGGAGAAATTGTGGATGAAAGGGGCTGTAAAAAAATTATTGAAATAAAAGTTCCGCTAAAAGATACTGTTAAAGTTGAAATAGAACCAATTAAGGAAATTACTATACAAGTTTCCAACATTTTTGAAAAGAATGGAGTGAAATTAACTAATACTGCCGCAGAGCAATTAGAAATCATTTTACAGGAAATGAAACGAGACCCACTATCTCGTTGGATAATTGAAAGTCATACTGATAATATTGGCACTCCAGAAGCAAATCTTAAAACTTCAACAAGAAGAGCTGAAGCAATTCAGAATTATTTCCTTTCAAGAGGAATTTCAAAAATTAGAATAGAGGCTGTTGGTTTTGGTAGTAAATTTCCTGTTGCAGATAATAAAACTGAAGAAGGAAGAAATAAAAACAGAAGAATTATAATTAAACGAATCAATTAAAAATATTCATTGGAGGAATCATGTTCGATCCTAATTATAACTTTACTTGTGTTGATAGATTTTTGAAATACGTAAAATATGACACACAATCAGATGAAGATTCACTATCGTTTCCGAGTACAGAAAAACAAAAAGTATTATCTAATTTTCTTGCAGATGAACTCAAACAAATGGGATTGGAAGACGCACATATGGACGAATGGGGCTATGTAATGGCTACACTTCCCTCCAATACTGATAAGAATGTTCCTCCAATTGCATTCATTGCACACGTTGATACTTCTCCTGCGGTTTCAGGTGCTAATGTCAATCCGATTATAAGAAAAAATTATCAGGGCGGTGATATAGTTTTAGAAAACGGAGGATTTGTCATAAAAGTAGATGAAAATCCTGATTTAAATAATATGATTGGGTATGATATCATTACAACCGATGGAACAACTTTACTTGGAGCTGACAATAAAGCTGGTGTTGCTGAAATTATGGATGCAATAAACTATCTCATAACTCATCCTGAAATCAAACATGGAGATATAAAAGTTTGTTTTACTCCCGATGAAGAAGTTGGTAGAGGAACAGAAAAAATTGATTTGAAGAAACTTGGAGCTAAGTATGCTTACACTGTTGATGGCTCTGCACGTGGCGAAATCGAAGTAGAAACGTTTTCTGCTGATGCAGTTGTTATAAAATTTATTGGTAAAAATATTCATCCCGGATATGCAAAAGGGATAATGATTAATTCTGTAAAAGTTGCTTCTGCTTTTATTGAATCACTGCCAAAGGACAGACTTTCACCCGAGACTACCGAGGGTAGAGAAGGATATGTTCATTGTACGAGTATGTTGGGAAATGAAGAAGCAACGACACTTAAATTTATCATTCGTGATTTTGAAACTCCGAAGCTAAAAGAATATGAAGGATTGCTAAAAAAACTTGCTGAGGAAACTGTTGCAAAATTCCCAGGTTCACGAATGGAATTTCAGGTAATTGAGCAATACAGAAACATGAAAGAAATTCTTGATAATCATCCACACGTAACAGAATATGCAATTGAAGCTATGAACAGGTTGGGAATAAAGCCAATTATGCATCCAATTCGCGGAGGCACAGATGGTTCAAGATTATGCTTTATGGGCTTACCAACTCCGAACATCTTCGCTGGTGAACATAGTTTCCATTCACAGTTAGAATGGATTGCTGTACAAGATATGTACGAAGCAGTAAAACTTATAGTCGAAATTGCTAAAGTTTGGGAAGAGAAAAGTTAGGAAGTGGGGGATTGGATATCGGTTGTTGGGAATAGTGGTTGGAGGCTGGATTTTGTGAAACTGCAGATTTACGATAGATTCTTTAAAAAGAGGAATATTGTAAAATAATGAATCCACTAAAGTTTGAGGATTTGGAAGTCTATCAACTTGCTGAAAAGCTCAGTGATAAAATTTGGGAAATCGTTTTGAATTGGGATTGCGTTTCACAAAAGACTTATGGTATTCAGATTATTGATTCATCAGCAAGCGTAGGTTCTAATATTGCCGAGGGCTATGGTAGAGGGAGTAAAGTTGATAGGGGAAGATTCGCAAAGATATCACGAGGTTCTTTGTACGAAACAATTCATTGGATAAATAAAAGTTATAGACTGAAATTATTAACAAAATCTGAGTATGAAAATTTATCACAACTTTGTGATGAACTTGCTCCAAAACTTAGTTCATATATAAACTACTTAAATAAATGAAACGATTAAAAATAATGTTATATAAAAGAACCAACATCCTATCTCCAACTCCCCACCGCCCAGAACTAATGGCTCCTGCGGGAGATTGGACAATGCTTAGAGCCGCTGTTAATAGTGGTGCTGATGCTGTTTATTTCGGTGTTGATAAACTTAATATGCGGGCAAAAGCTAAAAACTTTTCTCTAAATGACTTAAAAAAAATTGCAGAGTTTTGTCGTTCAAATAATGTACTTTCCTACCTGACATTGAATAGTATTGTTTATGAATCGGAAATAAAACAAGTCGAGAAAATTATAAAGAAAGCTAAAGAAACAGGAATAGATAGAATTATCTGCTGGGACATATCAGTTATAGAAATTTGTAAAAAATATAAAATGCCATTCTGCATATCAACTCAGGCATCCGTGTCAAATTCGCTTGCAATAAATTTTTATAAAAATATCGGAGCTAAGAGAATAGTATTAGCAAGAGAATGCTCATTAGCTGATATAAAAAAACTCAGAAAAAAAACAGACCTTGAAATCGAAGTATTTATTCACGGAGCAATGTGTGTAGCTATTAGCGGAAGATGTTTTATGAGTCATCATCTATTTGATAAAAGTGCAAATCGGGGAGAATGCATTCAGCCTTGCAGAAGAGAGTATGAAATTTATGATCCGGCTATCGGAAAATCTTTAATCATTGGAAAAGACTATGTTATGTCTCCAAAAGACTTGTGCACAATTGAATTTATAGATAAAATTATAGAGTCTGGAGCAGATTCACTTAAAATAGAAGGAAGAAAAAGAGCTCCTGAATACGTCGCCACCACTGTTTCAGTTTACAGGAAAGCCATTGATTTGTACTTTGAAAAAAAACTTTCCACAGAAATTAAAAAAGAATTACTTGAAGAATTAAAAACTGTTTACAACAAAGGTTTCTCATCAGGGTTCTACTTTGGTAACCCTTCATCTGAAGATTATGCGGGAGTTGAGGGAAGTAAAGCGACTACACGAAAAGTTTATGTTGGTAAAGTCTTAAATTATTACAAACAACCTGGGATCGCTCACGTACTCCTTGAGTCAGGTAAAATAAACAAAGGAGATAAACTTCTGATTATTGGAGAAACTACGGGCGTAGTTGAAACAGAAATTCAGCAAATGAAGGTAAATGAAGTTGAAAATTCCGAAGCTTCTAAGGGTGATGAAATAACAATTAAACTTCCTTCACTGGTTAGAAGAAATGATAAAGTTTATATTATA
>CAKZLD010000099.1 GCA_937125135.1 uncultured Ignavibacterium sp. | reverse complement strand
AGGATAATTTACCCAATTCCCTGTTATTGTTACTCCCGATTCGTTCTCATTTTTTATCGTTGCTTTTGGTCGCCAAATATTTCCGTTTCTGTATGGAACAAGTGCCGGAGAATTGTAAAAATTTGTTCCCAGATAATTTCCAACTTGATTATTATTTGCTCTTAGTGCTTCATAAAAAAATGTACATTCACCATCTACATTATTAGCTCGATTATGATTTATAATTTGACCAAGCATAGTCGAAGTAATAACCCACGAACCTGCTTTCGTCAAAACTCCAGCGTAATAAATAGACGGATTAACATTTCTTATTTGAGAAAGTGACTGAGCTAAAACAGTTTGGTAACTCGGGAAATCATATCTGTAAAGCTGAGGAATTATATTATCCACGATATTATTCTGAGCCCAGTATCTTGAGTCCTGAAGATATTCATCATAACCCCATGGGAATGGAGTTGGTGATGAAGAAAGGATATAGTGTTGTCCGCGGGATTTAACGGAGTCCCGCAATCTTACAAAAAAATCATTCAGCTTGTTGGCACGCCATCTTTTCCAATTCGGATCACCAGCATTATTCGGTGGATTATTTCCGTTATTTTCGGATTTATAAATCGCTACTGTTACTGAATCATATCCTCCTTCAACTGGCATTGCAGGAAGTCGATCATCACCCTGAACTCCATCAATATCATATTTATCTATGACTTCCATTACGAGTGAAATCATATAATTCTGAACTTCAGGATTAATCCCACTTAACCAATCGAATCCATTTTTCACAACCAACTGACCTTGATTATTTCTTGTTGCCCAATGGGGAAATCTTGCAACGATGTGACCACCATTCAAACTGTAAGAAGAAGAAAATCCAAATTCAAACCATGGAATTACTTCAATACCTACTCTGTGAGCTTCAATCACTAATCTTTCGAGGAAATCTCTGTTTTGAAAAGATGGATCAGGAATAGTAGAAGCACCAAAAAGATTATTCATAATTGCACTGGGATAAATCGTATATCCTTTATTGTAAACAACCGGGAAAATAACATTTATTCCAATAGAAGATAAATAATTCATCGCTTCAACAATTGAAGCATCAGTTGCAAGAACATACGAATCAACATTCGTCAACCAGGTTGCCCTAAATTGTTGCTGCTGACTAAAAGAATTGAAGGATAAAAGTATTATAAAAACAAATAGGGATTTTTTCTTCATAGACTAATTTTAAAATAGTTTAGGAAATACAACTTTTTCTTTATACAGTTCACGGAAAAGTTCCGGAAATTTTTTCACTCCTTCATAAAAGAAGAAGACCTCACCATTTAAACCATAATTTCGATTCTCTGTTATCATCTGTCTCAAAAATTCTTCTGATGGATAGTAACTGCCAACTTTGAGAAGAACTCCGGGATACAATTTTTTCAAATCGTTATTGCTTATTTGTTCATTTACAATTTCGTTTAATTCTTTTTTATAATCGTTAAAGTTGTATCGGTAAACTTGAGGACAAACCAAATCAACATATCCCGCTCTTAACCAAGCAGGCCAATCCTGCAAATATTCTTCTTCACTCCAAGGATAAATACTTGGTGCCATTGATACTATTAGATTTTTATTATAGTTTTTAACTGAATCATAAATTGTTTTCATAAAATCGGTAAGTAATCCGGATCTCCATTTTATCCAATCATAGTCTTTATGATACGATGGTGGATTTTTTCCTTGATGATAAAATTTATAAAGATTAACTGTATATTCATCATATCCTGATTCTGAGGGCATCGCAGGCAATCGGTCATCTCCCTGAATTCCGTCTATGTTATAATTTCTGACAACTTCCATAATCAGAGATAGCATAAATTGCTGAACTTCAGGATGGAATCCATTCATCCATTCAAAGCCATTTTTAGTAACTAAATTTCCTTTAATATCTTTTGCCGCCCAATGAGGTTTTGCCTTAAGAATAGGTCCACCGCCTAAATTGTATGAAGTTGAAAATCCAAATTCAAACCAAGCAATTACTTTTATGTTTTTACTATGAGCAACTTCAATCAATTCTTTGAGAGGATCAATTCGCGGGAACAATGTATCAATCTCAACACCAGTAAGTTCTTTCATTATTTTACTTGGATATGTAGTCATTGCCTTATTCCAAACAACAACAAAGATTGTATTAAAACCTAGTTCATCAAGAAGATTTACTGCTTCAATTATATTTTCTTTAGAATTGAGAACTTCACTATCCACATTGGTAAGCCAGACTCCTCTAACGGCTTCGTTTTCAGGTTTTTGAGGTGAACAACCAAATAGTGTTATAAACATTAGATATAATATTAGCTTTTTCATATTATCTCAAAACAAATTAAGGCAACTTTAAAAGTTAAACTTAATTCCGGCTCTTAAATCAAGAAACTGCAGACCACTTACATTTTCAAGATTCAATGCAAGTGTAGGCCAAAGCTCTGCAATTATCAACTTGTAATTTGCTGAAAGATTTAAGCTAATTGGGGAATAAATATTGAAATTAACATCCAGACCAAAATTGACTCCGCCACTCCAATCTTTTTGTTTCAATGATGGTACATTAAGAGACTCAACAAGGATAAGATTTCCTGCTCCAGTCGAATCTACGAAGAGAGAATCTTTATAATCACTTCTGAAATGCTCCCAGTAAAAGAAACCAAAGCCGAGATTAAGATTTGCATCAATAAGATCTGTTCTGAAAAAATTGTATTTAGCTTCAGCTGTAAGTCCGGCAACTGTTAAATCCATTTTGATTTTAGGCAGCGGAAATTCAAAAGTTTTAATCGTACCCAAGACATCACTTTTCACAAACTTCTTCATCTGACTTTTATTAACATCTGTTAATTTGAAATATTCAATTTTTCCAATCCAAGTCCAATCGGAAGAAATCTGTTTGCCTGCATAGATTAAAAAGCCCGGAGCAGCTTCAAGGCGGTTTGAAAGCATACCAACAGGCACATTATAATTAGCAGATGCTCCAACTAAAAATTTATTCTGAGCTTGAAGTGTGAATGAAATAAAAATGATTGATATAAAGGTAAATAATTTTTTCATAGTTAATACTTAAATGATAATCCGATGTTAAAAGAGATTTCACTATCAAATGGGAAAGTGTCGTAGCCCATTGAATTTTTGGTTTCAAATATTTTTGAGTAACTCGATGAGGCAGAAAGGTCAAGATAACTCAACAGATTATAAGTAAAAGTCAGACCGAACTTTGCAAAAACTGGATTTCCTTTTTTATCAGGTGCGAAATTTCTGTAAGAATAAGTAAATGAATGATTCGCCTGAGGAAATTTTTTTGTCCATGTTTCAGTTGCAAACATTCTTCTTGTATAGAAGTTCACGCCAGCCCCAGCAGACGGAGTAATTTTAAGATCTTCAAAAGGAATTATATCATAATTGATAAAAAGAATAACTGGAATTAAATCCATCTTTTGAATTGCTCCGATTTCAACTGACAAATTCGGGTCAGCTCTTAAATCAGAAACAATTTTAGGGTAATATCTGTTTGTCCAGAAATCCCAATTCCAAGTCTTTAAGACATCAGGTTCATTCAAAGAATAAAGTTTGTAACCAGATATAATAGAAAATCCGAAATTCTCATAAACATTAAATTTCAGTTGAACCAACGCACCAACTGCATCGGCACGAGTAATTTGAAGATTTTTCTTCCCGGCAAAAGAATAATCAGAATAGAGACTGATTGTCTGCAATTGTGCGTAAGTAGAAATGCTCAAAAGAAATACAAAACTGATTAGAAATATTTTTTTCATAATTAAACTCTTTAATACAGACCTAATTGTAAGGATAGTCTTAAAATTTTACCAAGTCTTCCATAATCAGCAAAAGCAAAATCCAGATTCATTGGTATATCAAGTTTTGGATTGACACCAACTCCAAGTGAATAAGTTTCTTCATCATAGAAGAATTTATAACCTGCACGGAAAGTGATCATTTCATTCCAGCTTATTTCTGTTCCGAAGTTCAATCGTTCGTTTGCATCGGTAGGATGACTCGCTTCTGAAATTAAAGTTACACGATAATCTGAGTCCTTACTTCCAAGAACTTCAGCAGCCATTCCGAGTTTGAAAGTGATTGGCATTTTAAATTCATCGTTTATGAACTTTGTGTTTGTACCAAAATTCTGCAAACTTGCTGCGATTCTTAATGAGCCAAGTCCTGTATAATACAACACACCACCATCGAGAAGAATATTACTGGCTTTGTAAACATCAATTTTCTCTTCCACATATTTAGCTGCGATACCAAAAGAAAATCTATCTGTTAGCATTTTCGAATAGCCAAAAGAAGCAGCAATTGAATTTGCACTAAAAGTTCCAATTACATTATAAACTTTCTGACCTCCGCCTGTTATGGTTCTCGGCATTGAGCCAAAATCCATTATCACAACTCCAGCAGCAAAAACACCAAATCCCGAATTATATGAATAGCTTGCAGCATAATGTTTTATATCAGCAAACCAATTCGCATATGAAGTAGAAAATGAATGAGTTTGATTGGTAAAACCCAACACAGCAGGGTTTATAAAAATTCCGTCAGAGTTCAAATCAGATAAAGCAACTGAAGCCTCACCTAATGCAGCATATCGGGCAGTAACCGGAATTCCAAGAAAGGTGAATCCAGCAGTTGCTGTCTTTTTGAAATCTTGCGCATTTATTGTTAATGAAAGAATCATTGTCAATAAAAAAATACGATTTAATATCTGATAAAATTTATTCATAAGTTTTATCTCACTATTGCGAACTTTCCGATTTTGGTTTTGCCTTTTGATTCGGCATGAAAAATATAAATGCCACTTTCAACAAATTGTCCATAGTCTGTAACCTGATCCCAGGAAACTATCGCTCCATCACCTTCATTTACTATAATAGTTTTTACTAAATCTCCTCGAACTGTATAAATTCTGATAGTGCAAGGATTAGGGATATTAACAAACTGAATTTTGTCCTGTTCGCCCGGCTGTGAAAATCCCTCTCCAATTACAAAAGGATTTGGAACTACAAGAATTTCATCTAGATTTTCTTTAGGTGCAAGTGTTGCTGTAAACGGGACCTGAGTTCTGTTAGCGAAAATCGAAGTTTCAAGAGAAGAGTTATCAAATGAAGTAAGAGAGTAATAATACCTTTGTCCGATAGTTACCGCTGAATCAATATATTTGTACTTTGAACCACTGAGATATCTCATATCACCAACCAGAATAGTATCAATCGGAATCCAGGGACCAATTGGAAGAAAATCAGAACGATAAACTATATAACCCTTCAAATCCATAATGCCTGTTCCTGGATCTGGGAGAAATTCTTTTTCATTAGACCATGTTAAAACATTTGCTACTGTTTGACTCTCTCTGTTATAATCAATTGTAAGTTTTGGTGCTGCAGGAGGATTTGGATGTTTCAAGCCGCTATCGTAAGTAAGCTGAGCTCTATCAGCACTTGCAAAGAAAGCATTTCTTGAATCTCGATTAATTATATTAACAGGATTTCCAGCAGGATTAATTGCTTGACTATAATCGACACCATCTACAATTTCAGCAATTACAATTCGGATTGAGTCATTGGGCATTATATTAAAAGGACCTAATTGCATTAAAGACCACATCCTTGAGCGAGTCATAAAAATTGTATCAGTTGAGCTTGCTACAAAATTTGCTGCGAGACGAATATCTGAAACGAAAGAATATTGCGATTCCAAAGAACCCAAATTAGTCAAAGGACCACTTAAATCAATTGAATTACTTGCAGCCGACCAACCAAATCTTGCGACATTACTTACTTGTCCGTTTTTATTCGGAGAAGCATATAACAATTTAAATCCTGCGAAAGCCGGAGCAAGATATTCACCAGTTGGTCTTCCATTTACTATCGGACCAAACACAGGCGAAAAACCAAAATCTTCAGTTAATCCAGGAGTTTCGGGATAATCAGCAGCCCTGCCGTATAATAATCTTCTTGATGCCTGATAGAAGAATTGTGTATTTCTTGCTCCCGGAGTAAGAGATGGAAACAATACATTCCAGGATCTTGAGTTTGAATGAATTCCATAATTTATCACTGCATAAAAATCATATAATGTATCAGCAACAAATCTTGTTGGAGGAACTTTAGCTTTAATTTCAGGAGAGATGTTTTTAATTACATACTCGTGAATGATATAATTTTCATCTAATTTGGAGCCACTCCATTGATGAGAAGTTCTTCTGACACGAACTGGCAACATTCTTTTGATTTGAAATTCATCTGTGTAATTGACATTGTATTCCCAAACAGTTTCAATCACTTCTTCGCCAACATTTGGATTTGTTTGCAACCAATGATTTGAATTATTAGGAAACATTCTTCTGTGTTTTGTTACAGTATATTTGGCACCTGCTCCTTCAGTAACAGAGCCCGCATACATTGACCATTCTTCAACTGAAAGGATACTATCACGAGTCCATTTCGATCCAACTATCAAACCACCCGAAACAAGATGAGATGCTTGTCCACCGATATTATCACTAATCAAACTAGCATCAAATCCTGGCCAATCGAGTCCGATTCCTCTTTGAGTCCAGTTGCTAAATGAAGGACCTACTTTTCCAAATTGAACGGTTTGCCAAAGTTTCCCACGATTGAATATCAATGATGAAGATTCAACCTGAGAAAAAATTATATTACTAAGAATAACAAACAAAAGAAGAATTAAAGTTTTTACTTTGATAAATTTTATTCTATTCATATCTAAAACCCAAATCCAATAGTGAAGAAAACTTGTCGGGGAATATTACTGAACGCTCTGTAAGGTGCAATCAGATAACTGAAACGATTTGGTTTATTGCCTGGGTCTATCATCGTTACTCCTTCTTCTACCCAAAGATTGATATCTTCATTAGTTGACATTGGAGTAATCCATTTGTTATTAAACAAATTCATCACCCTAACTCCAAGAATTAATCTGTATCCTGCATAATTAATATTTTTAATGAAGTTTAAATCTACACTTGATTCAATAGGATATCTTCTATTATTAACAACATCCCGCAATCCAAAATCGGTTATGTAAGTAAATGGAGTACCTGATTGAGCAGTATAAGTCATACTCAAAGAAGAATTTGCGAGAAGTTTAATTCCAAATAATTCAGGTCCTTCATTCTCATCCCAAAAGTGTTGAACCAAAGTTCTCAAATTATGAGTACGATCCCAAGAAGCTAAAAATTCTCCGGTAAAATTTCTTGCAGAATATCCTCTGGTATTATCTGGATAAATCATCTGAGGTCCATAGTTTCCATTTGTGGTTTGAGATAAGCTGTAGCTAATTCTATAAGACCAGTTCTTTGTTGCAAATGTTTCTAAAGTAGCTTCGAATCCGAGAGTCGAACCAAAAGCATTGTTGGCATAAGAAAAATAGTAATACAATGGTGTATTGTCATTTGTAAATCCAGCAAATTGATTTCTGCTACCTGTGTATGCTGCGATATTTTGTGAACCGATTTGAGTAACTCTGTCATTATAATAAAGAACTAAGTCAAGGCGATGATTTTCACCAACTGTTTGTTGTAATCCAAATTCATATTGAATAGTTTTTTTAGGATCTAAATTCGGATTACCTATTCCCTGCCATCCGACCCATGTTTTATTTGATAATCCTTGACTGAAAATAGGCATAGAGGCGAAATGACCATACTGAAGTCTGAATGCAGTACTTTCACCAATTGGAAATGAAACACCGACTCTCGGTAAGAAAATATATTTTGTCTCTGAATCTTTTGTGTTTGGGTTTCCAACAATACCGGGTCCATCTGTACCGGGATAGAGATAATTAAAAGGATCAATCGGAACTCTCGCCTGAAAGTTATATGCTTCAGCACGAAGACCAATGTTAGCAATCATTCCTTCGAATTCCATTCTATCCTGAATATAAAATCCTATACTCATAGGATAAGCACGATAAAAATCTGCGAATCCATTACGGGCGACAAAACTATTCGCCTGAAAACTTGAATTCACTCCATTGTTAAGCATATCCCAATAATTAAAACTCATTCCTGTTTTAATTAAATGATAAGAACTAATTTGGTTAGTATAGTCAAGCTTTAAACCGTAATTTTCTGTTCTGCTGTCCTGATAATAGTTAGTGCTAAAACTAAAGGGAGCTCTGAAATAATCTTTTTCCCACCAGCTTCCTTCTCTCAGAACAGTTCCACTCGGATCAAGTGAACTATCAGCTCTGTCAACTTCCAATCCATAACCTGCAAGATATTTATAAGGAAGTTCATATTTTTCATTTTGATGTGAGAATATCAATTCTGCAAATGAAGTGTTGCTTATTGTATAAACCCAGTTCAATGTTTGAGCAAAAGTTTGTTCATTTCTAACAGGATCAATTGTAACTAAATATTTTGTTGAAACTCCCGGAGGAGTGAATGCAAGTCCCGACCAACGAATATCAGAAGAACCTGACCAAATTCCACCGAGATAACTTTGATAACTAGTCATTAATCTTAATTTATGTTCTGGAACAGGTTGATAAGTAAGATTTAAAATATAGTTTTGAGTTACCTGAACCTTTTCCGGAGTTGGAAGACGAGTTGGATTTTTCTTATACTCTCCTGAGATATAAAACTTTAATAAGTTCGGGTCTTTTCCCAAAGGACCACCAAATCCAAATAAATATCTTTGATAAGAATATTTTCTATAATCATAAACACCAAGAACATTATCATCGGAAGGTTCGTGATTTTTTACCCAAAGGTTATAAGCCCATCTTATTTCTCTATCAACCAACTCAGCGTATTTCTGTGGGTTATTATCTTTATACCACTGATATTTGATGTCAAGTTTTAATTCAGAAGCAATGCTATTTTTCTGAGCCATCCATTTATCTAAGCTTCCCCATTTCTGCCATTCCCAATTATTTTTATCATAAACATAATTGCCATAATGATATTGACCTGCAGGTCTGTATTCAACTCTAAACTCACCAGTGAATCTGGGAGCACCATCTTTTAATACAACTTTAACAACTCCTGCCTGAGCATTTCCATATTCAGCAGAAAAACCACCGGTAATAAGTTGTAACTGTTGAACCCCAAGCGGATTGACGTCATATTTCCAGGAATTATCTGATTTTTCGGTACCGAATGTAGCTGGCGCACTTGTATTTGAGTTTACTTGTTCAACTCCGTTTATCTGGAAATTAACTTCATATGAACCAGAACCGCGAACTGAATAATTACCTTTTTGATCTTTCTGAAAACCGGAAGTTAAATCAAGCGCTACCCTCAATCCTTCAATTGGTGCTGCCTGAATTTGTTTATCATCTATATGAGTTTGGCTTGAAGTTCTGTCTTTTATAATCGGAGGTTTTTTAGCAACTATAACAACCTGCTCAAGTTGAACTGATTCATCGGAAAGTTTAAAGCTAATTTGCGTTGTTCTGTCTATAAATATTTCAACATTCTTTTCTGTTACCTTTGCATAACCTATCATACTTGCAGTAACATTGTATTTACCAGGGGGAATATTCAGTATTAAAAATCTACCGTCAACATTTGTGGCAGCACCTGTATTAGTACCTTCAAGCATTATGTTCGCGCCAATCAGAGGTTCATTAGTTGCAGCATCGAAGACAGTTCCAACCAGTTTACCAGTTTGTCCCTAAGGAAAAGCTATAAAACTAATCAGGATGGATATCAACAAACCGAATAAAAAATTAGTATCTATTTTCATAAAAGTTCCATAAATAAATTTTTATAAAAAAATCCCGCCAAAATAAGCGGGACTAAAAACTATTTCATTAGAAGCATTTTTTTACTCATTCTGAAATTGTCTGCTGAAATTGAATAGATATAAATACCACTTGCAAGATTTTCTCCGTTAAAACTTTTTGTGTGTTTACCTGCTGGCAAATATTCATTTACAATAGTCTGAATTTCATTACCTAAGATATCAGTAACAACCAATTTTACATATGCAGCAGATGGGAGAGTAAATCTAATCATTGTATTTGGGTTGAAAGGATTGGGATAATTTTGTTCGAGTGAGTAATCAAAATCTTTAATTTCATTTTTATCTACTGAAACAGTTAGCTTTTCAAATTTAAACGCAGCCCTTGACCACATATCAATTACATAAGCCACATTAGCGTTTTGGTTCAAAGCAACATCGCAGGGAGAAATCATCGGAGCACCATTTGGATCAGCTATATCCTGACTGAATTTACTCGGTAAATCATACATTTCAATAGCATTTATACCATCAATCTGAAAGGCTTTTACCCAACGTCTTGTTGAATCAATACCGGCAACCCAAAGTAATTGGTCTTTATCTACTGTAATTCCACAAGGATAAGGATCAATAAATCTTAGGAAAAAGTCAAAATCTTCAATTCTAAATGGGCGATAAGTCTGTGGATTGTATTGACTGCCGCCAATCTATTTTGCAATACCACCAGTAAGCTGAGTTGATGCGATTGAATTTCTCGAAGTATAAAAAGGAACAGTAGTATCAGCATAATTAGCATTAGGAATCAAAGCAACATCTCGGATAAAACTTCTTCCGCCCTGATCAGGACCTCCTGGTTCCATTGCGTAAGTTGGAGGTGGAACGTAAGAACCATAAGCTGGTCCACCGACCCATCCATAACTGAAATTTTAGCATCTGAAAGTTGTTCCGAAGGAAAGACCCGTAAATAAAATCGAATCTTTGCTAATAGCTGCTCCGTGATTATAAGAACCATATCCACTTCCCTGAATTCCAAAACCATATTTGATTACTTGAGTTGTATCGAAGTTTGGATAAAGATAAGTAGCTGAAACAGTATGAGGTACCGTTTTGGGATAAGGTTGAGTTGCAACAATATACAGAGTATTCCCAAGAACAGTAATACCTCTAAGAAAACCAATGTTTCCAGTTAAAGTATCAGAGTCTCCATTTAAATTGTAGTCAATAAATTTAGTGAACATAGTATCTCCGGGAGCGAGTTTATAAATTGCATTGTTTGCATTTATATCAAGCACTCTTGATGAAATCACCCAAAGGGTGTTCCATTAGATGCTAAAGTTGCAAGATATGGTCTTACTTTATTTGAATCTGCTGGAGGGAAATAAAGTCTTTTGGTATAGTACCATTTTTCCTGTCCTTGTGCATATGATATTAAATTGAGGATAAGAATAAGAGAGAAAAAAGAAAGTAAAAATTTTTTCATAATTGCCTCATAGTTGCTAATTAAAAAAGATTATTTTAATAATTCTTACTGTCAGAAATATAGTAAAAAATTTTTTTTTGCTAATAAGAGAAAAAAATAAATTCTTCAAAGAGTTTGATTAAATTATAAAAACTAATTATAAATCTTATGGAATTTTTCCAAGTAAGTCTTCTAATAATAATCTTTCTGTTATTCGCTCTTATGATGTTTTTCAGAAAGATACCCGCATTAATTGCTTTGCCTTTGATGGCTTTTTTCATTTCATTAGCCGGAGGAATTCATTTCAATGATATTATTAAATATGTAATTGGAGAAGGTTCTGTAAAACTATTTCAGGCATATACAATTGCAATGTTCGGTA
>CAKZLD010000098.1 GCA_937125135.1 uncultured Ignavibacterium sp. | reverse complement strand
GTTCATGTTCATGTTAAAAAATTTATCCAAATAATACTTGAACCTGAACTTGAACTTAAACTTGAACTTTTCCCCTTCCCTTGTCAGACGGAAACTGTTTCTCTATATTTGAACCCAATTTTAAGTCAGTTTTGGTATTATGTGATTAATTACGATTTTACAACATTATCTAACGGAATAAGGGTAGTTTCGGAATTTACTCCGCATTATAAATCCTTCTCAATGGGATTTTGGTTTGATGTCGGTTCACGGGATGAAAGTATTAATGAAAATGGAATTTCTCATTTCATTGAGCATATGCTGTTCAAAGGAACTACAAAAAGAACTTCAAAACAAATTACAGATGCAATAGAATCATCAGGCGGTTATATAAATGCTTTCACATCAAAGGAACAAATCTGCATTTATGTTAGAGGTTTGGAAGAATATTTCGAAAAGTATTTTGATGTTTTGTCTGATATGATTCAAAACCCACTTTTTAAAGAATCTCACATTAAAAAAGAAGCTGGTGTTGTAATTGAAGAATTGAATGACATAGAAGATAATCCTGAAGAGCTGATATTTGATAAATTTGAAACTGAATTATTCAAAGGAAATTCTCTGGCAAATCCAATTATCGGCACAATAGAAAATATAAAATCCTTTAATTCAGAATCTCTAATCAAATTTATTAAGAAATATTTTACAACGAATAACCTCGTAATATCTGTTTCTGGTTCAATTAAACACGAGAAAATATTAAAACTTGTTGAATCGAAAATCATTGGGCTTGAAATTGGCGAACCAATTAAAAGAAAATCATTGAACAAAATATTTTCTCGGGATGTTTTCATACATAAAGAGACAAATCAGATTTACACAATTTTAGGAACCGACACTTTTGGCTTTAACGATAAAAGAAGATTGCAAATAAAAGTTCTTTCAACATTACTTGGTGAAAATTCCGGCTCAAAATTATTTCAGGCAGTAAGAGAAAAATATGGAATGGCTTATCAAATAAATACATTCCTTAATTCATACATTGATGTTTCATCATTCGGAATATTTTTCTCAACAAACGAAACTAATTGGGAAAAAGCCAATAAGATAGTATTGAAACAATTAAATGATATTAAAAACGGAAAAATTACTGAAAACCATTTGAAACAAGTCAAACGCTACATTAAAGGAAGTATGATTTTAGGACTTGAAAATACTACGAACAGAATGATGGGATTGGCGCATTCATTATTCCATTATGGAAGAGTAATGGAAGTCGAAGAGATTCTCAGCAATTTAGAATCAATTACATCAAAAGAAATAATTGATTCCGCAAATAATGTTTTCGCTGATGGAAAACTAATTCAGGTAATCATAGCAAATAAAAATTTATTAAATACAAAAGCAGCTTAAGAGAGTATTATGCCCAAAATTACAATTGATGGTAAAGAAATAGAATTTAAGCAAGGACAAACAATCATTCAGGCGGCAGAAGATAATGGAATTGAAATTCCACATTTTTGTTATCATCCAAAACTTTCGATCTCTGGCAATTGCAGAATATGTTTGGTTGAAGTAGAGCGAATGCCAAAATTAGTAATTGCTTGTGCCACTATAGCATCCGAAGGAATGGTTGTTCACACAAATTCTGAAAAAACAATCGCTGCAAGAAATGCAGTAATGGAATTTATTTTAATAAATCATCCATTAGATTGCCCAATTTGTGATGAAGCTGGAGAATGTAAACTTCAGGATTATGCTTATCAGCACAGTATTGGCGAAAGTAGATTTGTAGAAGAAAAAGTTCATAAAGATAAAAGAGTTCAACTCGGTCCTCACGTTATGTTTGATGGAGAGCGATGTATTTCTTGCTCTCGTTGTATCAGGTTCTGTGATGAAGTTGCAAAAGATTCTGAATTAACTTTCGTTAAACGAGGTGACAAAGTTACGATTACAACTTTCCCCGGAGAACAATTAGATAATCCATATTCACTAAATGTTGTTGATATCTGTCCTGTAGGTGCGCTGACAAATTCTGATTTTAGATTTAAGGCAAGAGTATGGGACATGTCGCGTACTAATTCAATTTGTTACGGTTGTTCACGTGGTTGTAATATAGAAATCTGGGTTAGAAACAATGAAATTTTAAGATTAACACCAAGACACAATGAGGAAGTTAATAGCTACTGGATGTGTGATCACGGAAGATTGAATACATTTAAATTTGTTAACGCTTCCGATAGAATAGATTCTCCGCAACTAAGAGTTGATGGTTCACTCCAAACTGTAAATTGGGATGAAGCATTTTCTTTTGTATCAAATAAATTAAAACAATTTTCAAAAAATGAAATTGCAGTTATAGGTTCACCTTATGCAACTTGTGAAGATAACTATTTAGTCAGCAAATTTGCTAAAACTGTTTTAGGAACAAATAACGTAGATTTCATCAGACATTTAGATCCTTCTTTTGCTGATGATATTTTACGAACTGAAGAAATCTCTCCAAATAGTCGTGGAGCTGAGTTAGTCGGAGTTACTCCAACTAAAAATGGTTTAGCTTTGTCGGAAATTATCAAAGCAATTAAAGAAGGAAAAATTAAAGCAATATATTTAGTTGAAGATGATTTGCTTTCCTATGATCCGTCTTTAGAAGAATCCTTGGAGAAGCTGGATTTATTTGTTATTCATACAACGAATTTTAATGCAAGTTGTAAATTTGCTAATGTGGTATTTCCTGCTGCGACTTATGCAGAGAAAAATGGTACTTTTGTAAACATTCAGGGAAGAGTTCAACGAATTAGACCAGCAGTCGCAACCACGGAGCTTGACCGCTCTCTGGATGGAATGTCTTTGAGTCGTCTTGATAAATTCGGAACAGAATTCGACCGCTGGGCTCAAGGTAAAAAATATGATGCAAAATCAACATGGAAAATTTTGACAAATCTTTCAGCTTATTTCGGACAAAAATATAAATATCAGACTTCTGAAGATGTGTTCATTGATATCACTAAAAATATCTCTGAGTTTAATGGATTAGACTATGAAAGCATTGGTCTTCTGGGTAAAGAATTATCTTTAGAAAAAGTTAAAATTTAATGTTATTCTGAAACTGGAGAATTTATGAGCATTCTTGAAATTATAATTATAACATTTATTAAAATACTTTTTATTTTGACGGCTATGTTGCTGACTGTTTCGTATTCAGTATATTTTGAAAGGAAAATCAGCGCTTGGGCACAAAATCGTCTCGGTCCGAATCGAGTTGGTTGGCAAGGAATTCTTCAACCATTTGCAGATGTTTTTAAACTTCTTCTGAAAGAGGATATTGTTCCTGAAAAAGCAAATAAGTATGTTCATGCAATCGCTCCAATGATTGCGCTTTTTGTTGCTTTTACTACTTATGCTGTCATTCCAATAGGTCCAAACATAAATGTTTTTGGTTACGAAATTCAATTAGTAGTTGCTGATATTAATATGGGCATTCTTTACGTTTTAGCATTGACGTCACTTGGAGTATATGCAATTACATTTGCAGGATGGTCATCCGGAAGTAAGTATTCACTACTTGGTGGAATTCGGTCTTCCGCTCAAATGATTTCTTATGAAATTTCAATGGGCTTTTCCATTGGCGGCGTTTTACTTCTTGCCGAATCATTGAGACCTATTGATATTGTTAATTCTCAAACTGGTTGGATGTGGAATGCAATTGTTCAACCGATAGGATTTATCACTTTTGTTGTCTCAGCTTTTGCAGAAACAAACAGATTACCATTTGATTTACCCGAAGCTGAACCGGAATTGGTTGGAGGATTTCATACCGAATACAGTTCTATGAAATTTGCAGCTTTCTTTTTAGCTGAATATGCAAATATGATAATTGCTTCTGCTTTGATTGTTACATTATATCTTGGTGGTTGGCACGTTCCTTACATTGAAACTTTGAATCTACCCTCATGGTTAACAATTTTAATTCAAATAGGTTCTTTCTTTGTTAAGATGGGTGCTTTATTGTTTTTCTTTATCTGGGTTCGCTGGAGTATTCCACGATTCAGATATGATCAACTCATGAACTTAGGTTGGAAAGTAATGTTCCCGCTTTCATTAATTAACATAGTTTGGGTTGCAGCCTTAATAATGATTTTTAAGATATAATCAGAATAGTTTTGGAGTGCAAATGACACAAGTAAATAATTCTCTTAAGAAACGTAAAAAAGATTTAACATTCTGGCAAAAGATATACATACCTGAAATAATCAAAGGTCTGTCAATAACTATGAAAAATATGCTCAGACCTAAATTTACAATGGAGTATCCGGAAGAGAAGTTTATTCCACCTGCATCATACAGAGGAAGACCTGTTTTAGTTATGGAGCAAAATGGAGATGAGAGATGTGTAGCTTGCGGTCTTTGTTCACGTGTTTGTCCGGCATTAGCTATTGAGGTTCAGGCTGCAGAAACTGAAAGAGAAAAAGAAAGATATCCTGAAAAATTCGAAATTAATATGTTGCGTTGTATTTTCTGCGGATTGTGTGAAGAAGTTTGTCCTGAAGAAGCAATTGTAATGAGTAAAGATTATGAGCTGGCATTTACAAACAGAGATGACGCAATTTATGGAAAGGATAAACTTTTAATTCCGGTAAATCAACTTCAGGATAGAATTGAATTTTTAAGAAAATATAAATAAAAACATCCACTAAAAATCACTCTCTCAAGAGTGGGTAAAATAATGTTATCAAAAGTTCTAAGCAGTTCAACTTACGGAATCGAAGCTTATCTTGTTGAAGTAGAAGCTCATGTTGAAAAACAAATACCTGGCTTTATAATTGTTGGCTTACCAGATAATGCTGTAAAAGAAAGTCGTGAGAGAGTAATTGCTGCAATCAAAAATTCTGGGATAGATTTTCCTGTTAAAAAAATTACCATAAACCTTGCTCCAGCTGATATTAAAAAAGAAGGCAGTTCTTTTGATTTACCTATCGCAATAGGTATTCTCTCAGCAATAGAACTCATACCTCAAGAATCTTTAGAGAAGACAATTTTCCTCGGCGAGCTTTCATTGGATGGAACTTTACGTCATATTAAAGGAGCACTTCCAATTTCTGTTGAAGCTAAAAATAAAGGTATTAAAAGAATAATTCTGCCAAGCGAATCAGCAAACGAAGCTGCAATAGTTGATGGGATAGATGTTTTCGGATTCGAAAGTTTAGCAGAAGTAATTTCATTTTTAAATGACGACTTACAAAGAGATAAAACTATTGTCGATAAATCAGAGTTATTCTCCGTTATCAATAAATACAATATTGATTTTGCAGATGTAAAAGGTCAAGAAAATGTTAAAAGAGCATTAGAGGTTTCTGCAGCAGGAGCTCATAATATTTTAATGATAGGACCACCCGGTTCTGGAAAGACGATGCTTGCAAAAAGGATTCCCACTATTCTTCCTCCAATGACTTTTGAAGAAGCATTAGAAACTACAAAAATTCACTCTGTTGCAGGAATTTTACATAAAGAAAAAGCAATTATAACCGAAAGGCCTTTTCGTAGTCCTCATCATACAGTTTCAGATGCTGCTTTAGTTGGAGGCGGCTCTTTCCCTAAACCCGGTGAAGTCTCTTTTGCTCATCACGGTGTATTGTTTTTAGATGAATTACCCGAATTCAAAAAAAATGTTCTCGAAGTGCTACGTCAACCACTAGAAGACTACAAAGTAACCGTCTCTCGATCTAAAATGTCTCTTGAATTTCCAGCTAATTTTATGTTAGCTGCTGCGATGAATCCCTGTCCTTGTGGCTATTTTACCGATCCTACAAAAGAATGTACTTGTACCACGGTTCAGATTCAAAAGTATATGGCTAAAATTTCTGGACCTTTATTAGATAGAATTGATATTCATATAGAAGTTCCAGCAGTCAAGTATAAAGAGTTATCATCCAAAGTATCCGGTGAAAAATCGGAATCAATAAGAAATCGTGTTATTGCTGCTCGTAAAATTCAGCAAATAAGATTTTATGGACGAAAAAATATTTACTCAAACGCAGATATGGGTTCGAAAGAAATTAAAGAATTTTGCCAAATTGATTCTACAGGTGAAGAATTACTTAAAATGGCTATGACAAAACTTGGTCTTTCTGCGAGAGCTTATGATCGAATACTAAAGGTAAGCCGTACAATTGCTGATTTGGATAAAAGTGAAAGAATTCTACCTCAACATTTAAGTGAAGCGATACAATATAGAAGTCTCGACAGAGAACTTTGGAAACATTAGAAACATCTTCGAGCTGCAACTTTTAACCGTTTAATAATTTATCCTCAAAAAAATTAGAAATGACTTCAAGAAAAATTTGGCATAAGATAAAATAATTATTATTTTTTAAGTCCGAAAAAATTTGTTTTTTCACTTACTGTCAATTAATTTTGTTGCTCTTATTTTGGGCGGACGCCGGAGTTGGAGAGCCGGGGCGGACTGTAAATCCGTTGGCGTGAGCCTTTGGGGGTTCGAATCCCTCGCCGCCCACTTGAAAATGATAATTACTCCCATTTAAGGGAGTTTATTTTTGTTTCGAGTTATCGTTTTATAAGCTTAATTTTTGAAATAGTTTAATGAATTGTTTTTAATTGTTATGTTCTTAAGATTTTGAAAATTCAGTTTTGGGAGTAACTCAGATAGTAGAGTCATCCCATCAAAGGGGATTGGTCGCAAAGGTTCGAGTCCTTGAAAGTTTTTAAATTATTGAAAAACGAAAATGCGGGAATAAATCAGATGGTAGAGTCATCCCATCAAGGGGGATTGGTAGCAAAGGTGCGGGTCCCTAAATGTTCTTAAATTATTGAAAAACGAAAATGCGGGAGTAACTCAGATGGTAGAGTCACAGCCTTCCAAGCTGTTGGTCGCGGGTTCGAGTCCCGTCTCCCGCTCAGTAATATTATCGCTGATGTAGCTCAGTTGGTAGAGCACATCCTTGGTAAGGATGAGGTCACCGGTTCAATCCCGGTCATCAGCTCAAGTAAATGGAGATTTAATTTATGGCAAAAGGAAATACAAGACAAATCATTGTTTTAGAAAGTACAGCTGGTACTGGTTATAGATATACAACGACTAAGAATAAAAGAACTCATCCTGCCAGAGTTGAATATAAGAAGTACGATCCAGTTGCTAGAAAACATGTGATTTTTAAGGAGACTAAATAATACGTCAGTAGCTCAATTGGCAGAGCAGCGGTCTCCAAAACCGCAGGCTGGGGGTTCGACTCCCTCCTGACGTGCATTTAAAATTAAATGAAGATTTAGAAATGAAAGAAAAAATAATCAATTTTTTTCAGGATGTAGTAAAAGAAATGAAAAAAGTTACTTGGCCAACCAAGGATGAACTTTTTGAATCAACCAAAATTGTAATTGTTGCCTGTTTAATTTTATCTGCATTTACTTATGTAATTGATATGTTAATCAATCAGGTTTTGAAAGGGATATTTTAATTCTTATGGATTATAAATGGTACGTTATTAGAGTTTTTTCAGGGCACGAGAATAAAGTCAAGGCTTTGCTTGAAGCTGAGATTAAAGATGATGAAGAATTAAAAGCTAAAATCCACGATATTTTAGTCCCAACTGAAAAGGTCATTGAAGTAAAAGATGGTAAAAAAAGGAGCAAAACAAAGAATTTTTTCCCCGGCTACCTGATTATCAATGCAGATTTAGATAACAAAGTCAAAGACTTTATTCTTAATACTCCCTCAGTTATGGGATTTTTAGGTACAGGTAAAATACCAAATCCACTTCAACCCGATGAAGTAAAGAGAATTGTTGGAAGAATAATGCAGGATGGTAGCGGCGAAAGAATCGAAACGATATTTAGAATTGGTGATGTGATTAAAATAATTGACGGACCATTTAACAATTTTGTTGGTACTGTCGAAGAAGTCAACGAAGAGAAAATGAAAATTAAAGTAATGGTTTCAATTTTTGGTAGAAAAGCTCCTGTTGAAATTGATTTTATACAAGCTGAATTAGAAAAATAATTTTTAGGAAATTTATTATGGCAAAGAAAATAGAAGGTTATATTAAATTACAAATTCCGGCTGGAAAAGCTAATCCTTCCCCCCCGATTGGTCCAGCCCTTGGTCAAAAAGGCGTCAACATAATGGAGTTCTGTAAACAATTTAACGCAAGAACTCAGGATAAAGAAGGGCTAATAATTCCAGTTGTAATAACAGTTTACAGTGATAAATCATTTACATTTATAACCAAGACACCTCCGGCTGCAGTTTTATTAACCAAAGCAGCAAAAATTGAAAAAGGTTCGGCTGAACCAAATAAAACAAAAGTTGGTAAAGTAAGCAGAGCACAAATTGAAGAAATTGCAAAACTTAAAATGCCGGATCTTAATGCATTCGATTTAGAGCACGCAGCCAGTATGATTGCTGGTACTGCAAGAAGCATGGGAATTACTGTTGAAGATTAATCTAATAGAAATTTAGGTGAATTATGAAAGTTTCAAAAAGAGTTAAAAAAATCAGAGAGAAAATCGAACTAAATAAAGAATATACCATTGAAGAAGCGATAAAGACACTAAAAGAAAATTCTTCAGTTAAATTTGTTGAATCTCTCGATTGTGCCATAAAACTTGGTGTTGATCCTCGCCACGCAGATCAAATGGTAAGAGGAACAGTTTCTCTTCCTCACGGCATAGGGAAACAAGTAAAGGTATTGGTTATTTGTAAAGGAGCTAAGGTTCAGGAAGCGCTGGATGCTGGTGCAGATTACGCTGGCTTTGAAGAATATCTTGAAAAAATTAAATCTGGTTGGGCTGATGTAGATGTAGTTATAGCTACCCCTGATTCAATGGTTGAGTTAGGAAAACTTGGTAAAATATTAGGTCCGAAAGGTTTAATGCCAAATCCCAAAAGTGGTACAGTTACAGTGGACGTCGCTAAAGCAGTTAAAGAAGTTAAAGCCGGGAAAATTGAATTTAGAGTTGATAAGAGTGGAATAGTTCACGCTATGCTTGGTAAATTAAACTTCGAAGTAAATCAACTTGCGGATAATACTAGAGCATTTATCAACACCATTTTGAAATTGAAACCTACAACTGCAAAAGGTCAATACGTTAGAAGTTTGTATCTCTCATCAACGATGGGTCCTGGGATAAAAATTTCCAGAGAAGAAATACAAACTCAGCAAGCTAAATAAAGAAATTACGCACTCAAAAAATAAATGCTTCAAACAAATGTCTCGATTTAAACAAATTCTGAATCAGGAGATTTATGAAAAAGAACGAAAAAACTGAAATAATTAACGAAGCGAAAAAACTGATTGAAGAATCTAATGCTGTCTATATTGCTGATTATTCCGGAATCAATGTAGCAGATATTACAGATTTAAGAAATCAGTTTAGGAAAGAAGGAGTAAAGTATAAAGTTTTTAAAAATACTTTATTCAAAAGAGCTCTTGTCGAAACGGGAAAGTATCCTAAATTGGCTGATAATTTGGTTGGAATGTCTGGATTTGCTTTCGCTACAAAAGATCCGACAGCTCCTGCTAAAATTATCAAGAAATTTACAGATAATAACAAAAAGTTTTCATTAAAAGCTTGTTATATCGAAACAGAATTCTTTAGTGGTAATCAGCTGGAAGCTTTGGCAAACTTACCGACCAAGAGCGAAATTGTAGCTGGAATTCTATCTAGCATTAATGCACCAGCTTCGGGAATTGTTGGTTCAATCAACGCTGTAATTCGTGATTTAATCAGCGTTATAGATCAAATATCTAAAAAAGCAGCTTAAGAATTAAAATTATTATAGGAGAATAGAAAAATGTCAGAAAAAATTGCAGAAATAGTAGAAAAAATTAAATCTTTATCTTTGATGGAAGCCTCAGAATTGAAAAAGGCTTTAGAAAATGAATTCGGTGTTACTGCAGCGGCTCCAGTAGTTATGGCTGGCGGTCCGGTTGCAGGTGCTGAAGCTCCGGCAGCTGAAGAAAAAACGGAATTTGATGTTATTCTTCAGGCAGCGGGTGATAAGAAAATCAATGTTATTAAAGTTGTTAGAGCTCATACAGGTTTAGGATTGAAAGAAGCTAAAGACTTGGTTGACGGAGCACCCAAAACTGTTAAAGAAGGTATATCAAAAGATGAAGCTGAGAAAATTAAAAAAGAATTAGAAGAAGCAGGCGCAACTGTTTCTATAAAATAATCGGTTTTCTTGCTTTTTTTAACAAAGTGATAAAGTGCAATAGCATTTTATCGCTTTGTTGTATTTATTAGTGAGTATTGTAAATAGAAATTGTTTAGGAGGAATCCAATTGGATAGTAATCGAATAAATTTTGGTAAAATAAATGCCGTTATTGACATGCCCGATTTACTGGGTATTCAGACTGAAGTTTTCGAAGAGTTTTTACAAATGAATCAGCATCCCTCTAAAAGAGAAAGTAAGGGGTTGCAGCAAGTATTTACTTCTAATTTCCCAATTTTAGACAACAAAGAACTTTTTAGATTAGATTTTATTGAATATTATATTGAGAAACCAAGATTCACCGTACAGGAATGTCTTGAAAGAGGTTTGACTTATGCTGCTCCTCTCAAAGCTAAGTTGAGATTAACACAAAAAGATATTGATACTGGCGAATTTGTAAATGCTATTGAACAGGAAGTTTATTTGGGTAATTTGCCATTTATGACTTCTAGAGGTACATTTATTATCAATGGCGCTGAAAGAGTAATTGTTTCCCAGCTTCACAGATCACCTGGTGTTGCATTTTCTCAAACGATACATCCGAATGGTACTCCGATTTATACAGCCAGAATTATTCCTTTTAAAGGTTCTTGGGTGGAATTTGCAACAGACATTAACTACGTTATGTATGTCTATATTGATAGACGCAAGAAATTTCCAGCTACTACATTGCTTCGAGCTTTAGGTTATGAGTCTGATGAACAGATTCTAAAGCTCTTTGATTTGATCGATGAAGTTGTTGTTAAGAAAGCAAAGCTTGAAAATTATGTTGGTAGAATGATTGGCAGTGATATTTTTGATTTATCAACTGGTGAAATTTTCTTAACTCGTGGAGCTATTTTCACTGAAGAAGATATTGAAAGAGTTAAAGAAGCTGAAGTAGAAGTACTAAAATTTGTAAAGAAAGAAAAAACACCGGAACAAAATCTTATTGTAAATACTCTTCAAAAAGATACTTCAACCTCTAAAGAAGAAGCGCTTTATTCAATCTACAGACAATTGAGAACTGGCGAAGCACCTGACTTAGAAACTGCTGCTCAGTTAATTGATAAATTATTCTTTAATGATAAACGTTACGATCTCGGAGAAGTCGGTCGTAACAGAATGAACAATAAATTGAAACTGAATATTCCAGAGACTACAACCGTTCTTACAAATCAAGATATCATTGCAATTATGAAATATCTTATAGATTTAAAGAATGGTGATGCCCCGGTTGATGACATAGACCATCTTGGTAATCGAAGAATTAGAACAGTAAGTGAGCAACTCTCTCAACAGCTAAATGTTGGTATGGCTCGTATGGCAAGGACAATTAAAGAACGCATGAATATGAGAGACACTGAAAAATTTACACCTCAGGATTTGGTCAATGCCCGTACTATTTCAAGCGTGATAAATGCTTTCTTTGGAACTAATCAGCTATCTCAGTTTATGGATCAGACTAATCCATTAGCTGAACTTACGCACAAACGAAGAATGTCAGCATTAGGACCTGGAGGATTAACCCGCGAAAGAGCGGGCTTTGAAGTTCGTGATGTTCATTATACTCATTATGGTAGATTGTGTCCGATTGAAACACCAGAAGGTCCAAATATCGGTCTTATTTCATCTTTAACTATCTACGCTCGTGTAAATAGATATGGATTTTTGGAAACTCCTTACCGAAGAGTAGTCAAAGGAAAGGTAACGAAAGAAGTTGAATATCTCTCTGCTGAAAAAGAAGACAATTTCATTATTGCACAAGCTAATGAACCGATAGATGATCAAGGTCGTTTTATGAATGAAAGAGTTAAATCGAGATTCAAAGGAGAATTTCCAATTGTTCATCCTGAAGAAATTAATTATATGGATGTTGCTCCATCTCAGATTGTTAGTGCTGCAGCAGCTCTAATTCCATTCTTAGAACACGATGATGCAAACAGAGCTCTTATGGGTTCAAATATGCAGCGTCAGGCAGTACCCTTGCTTAAACCTGAAGCTCCAATTGTCGGAACCGGAATGGAATCCAAAATTGCAAGAGATTCCAGATCTTTAATTATTGCCGAAGATAATGGTGTAGTGAGTTATGTTGATTCAACGAAAGTTGTAGTTAAATATGATATAAATCCAAACAGCTTTGAGGCTCTAACTAGTTTTAATGAAACAAGAGAGGTTACATATAATTTACTGAAATTTCAGGGTACAAATCAGGAAACTTGTATCAATCAAAAACCAGTAGTAAAAGAAGGTCAAAGAATAAATAAAGGTGATGTAATAGCCGATGGCGCAGCAACTGAAGGTGGTGAATTAGCTTTAGGAAGAAATGTCCTTGTTGCGTTTATGCCTTGGAGAGGTTATAATTTTGAAGATGCTATTATCATCAGTGAAAGATTAGTTAGGGAAGATGTTTACACTTCGATACATATTGAAGAATTTGAATTAACTGTGCGCGAAACTAAGAGAGGTGAAGAAGAGCTTACCAGAGAAATCCCTAATGTTAGTGAAGAAGCAGTAAAAAATCTTGATGAGAATGGTGTAATAAGAGAAGGTGCTGTAGTTAAAGAAGGAGATATTCTCATTGGTAAAATCACTCCTAAAGGTGAAACGGATCCAACACCGGAAGAAAAACTATTGCGAGCAATTTTCGGAGATAAAGCAGGTGATGTTAAGGATGCATCTCTGCGGGCTTCACCAGGTCTTAGAGGCACAGTTATAAAAACCAGATTGTTCAGTAGAAAGAAAAGAGACGGTGAATCCAAAAAACAAGAAAAAGTCATTTTCGAACAACTTGAAAAAGAATATAACTACAAGTTAAATCAACATTATAATAAACTTGTAGAAAAACTTACCAGAATTACCGAAGGACATACTACAACAAGTATTCGCGATCTCGACGGTAGTCTTGTTCTCAGGAGCGGAACCGTCATTAAAGCCAATACTTTCTCCGATATGGAAGATGTAACTAAACTTGATTACACTTCAGATTGGTTTGAATCAAAGAAAATTAATAACATGATATCTACTTTATTCAAAAATTACTTTGATTTAAAGTCAGATATCGAAGAAGAATACAAGAAAGAAAAAATAAAACTACAAAGCGGCGATGAACTTCCACCGGGAATTGTTCAACTCGCAAAAGTTTATGTCGCTAAAAAACGTAAATTAACTGTTGGCGATAAAATGGCGGGTCGTCACGGTAATAAAGGTGTCGTCGCTAAAATCGTTCCCGTAGAAGATATGCCATTCTTAGCCGATGGAACTCCAGTTGATATTATTCTCAATCCACTTGGAGTCCCATCAAGAATGAATTTGGGTCAATTGTATGAAACAGTCTTAGGCTGGGTTGGAAAGAAACTTGGAGTAAGATTTGCTACTCCAATTTTTGATGGGGCAACACTTGAGGACGTTGAGAAATATTTAGAAAAAGCCGGAATTGATCCAGGTGGCAAAACAGATTTATATGATGGAAGAACCGGTGAAAAATTCCATCAAAAAGTTACTTGCGGATATATTTATATGCTTAAACTTAGCCACCTCGTGGAAGATAAAATTCACGCAAGGTCTATTGGTCCTTACTCTCTGATTACTCAGCAACCATTAGGCGGAAAAGCTCAATTTGGTGGTCAAAGATTTGGTGAAATGGAGGTTTGGGCTTTAGAAGGTTATGGTGCTTCACATATTCTTCAGGAAATTCTAACAGTAAAAAGTGATGATGTTAATGGTAGGGCAAAAGTTTATGAAGCATTGGTTAAAGGTGAAAATCTACCAGAACCAAACATTCCTGAAGCATTCAACGTTATGATTAAAGAATTGCAGGGTCTCGGATTAGAATTGAAAATAAACTAAATGCGTTTTAAACGTATAAGAATTTAGGAGAAATTTAACAATGGCATTCAAAGTTCAAGAAAATTTAATAAAAGATATAAACTATATTACTCTCAGTTTGGCAAGTCCTGATGATATTTTGAACAGATCACACGGAGAGGTAACAAAACCAGAAACTATAAATTATAGAACATTCAGACCAGAAAAAGACGGTTTGTTTTGTGAAAAGATTTTCGGTCCTACACGAGATTGGGAATGTTATTGCGGAAAGTATAAAAGAATTAGATACAAAGGAATTATTTGCGATCGTTGCGGTGTTGAAGTAACACAAAAAAGTGTTAGAAGAGAAAGAATGGGGCATATAGCACTTGCAGTTCCAATCGTACACATTTGGTTTTTCAAGACACAACCTTCTAAAATTGGTAATATAATTGGAATCAGTTTAAAAGAATTAGAGAAAGTTGTTTATTACGAATCTTATCTTGTTCTCAATCCAGGTCCGACTGGTCTTAAAAGACTCGATCTCATTTCTGAAGAGCAATATTATGAAGTATTAAATTCACTCCCGGATGGAAATGAAAAGCTTGATGACGAAGACCCAAGAAAATTTGTTGCACGAATTGGTGGAGATGCAATTAAAGAGATTTTGAAGAAGACTAACATAGAGCAATTAGCATCATCATTGCGTGAACAATTAGCTACTGAAACATCTCAACAGAAAAAAGCAGATTTACTGAAACGTTTAAGAGTAATTGAATCTTTTAAGGAAGAAGAAAATAAAATTCTGAACAAGCCTGAATGGATGGTGTTGAGCTATATACCGGTCATACCTCCTGAACTAAGACCACTTGTTCCTTTGGAAGGTGGGAGATTTGCTACTAGTGATCTCAATGATTTATACAGGAGAGTTATCATTAGAAATAATAGATTAAAACGTTTAATGGACATAAAAGCTCCTGAAGTGATCTTAAGAAATGAAAAAAGAATGCTTCAGGAAGCAGTTGATGCATTATTCGATAATTCCAGAAGAGGAAGCGCAGTAAGAAGCGATAACAATCGTCCTCTTAAATCATTAAGTGATATGTTAAAAGGAAAACAGGGTCGTTTCAGACAAAATTTGTTAGGTAAAAGAGTAGATTATTCAGGTCGTTCTGTTATCGTCGTTGGTCCGGAATTGAAACTTCATCAATGTGGATTGCCAAAAGATATGGCAGTAGAATTATTCAAACCTTTTATTATCAGAAAACTTATTGAAAGAGGTCATAATAAAACAGTTAAAAGTGCTAGAAAAGTAGTAGATAGAAAAGATCCGATTATTTGGGAAATCCTTGCAAAAATTATCGAAGGACATCCGGTTCTATTGAATAGAGCTCCAACATTGCACAGGTTAGGAATTCAGGCATTCCAACCAATATTGATTGATGAGAAAGCCATTCAATTGCACCCAATGGTTTGCACTGCATTCAATGCAGACTTCGATGGAGACCAAATGGCTGTTCACGTTCCGTTATCCTACGAAGCTCAGCTAGAAGCAATTTTATTGATGCTCAGTAGTCATAATATTCTTTCGCCTCAAAATGGAAGTCCGATTGTACTTCCTACTCAGGATATAGTTTTGGGTTGCTACTATCTTACAAAAATGAAAGAAGGTGATAAAGGTGAAGGAATGCAATTCCCGTCAACCGAAGAAGTGATAATTGCATATGACACAGGCTTAGTTGGATTACACGCAAAAATTAAAGTAAGAATTGATGGACAGATGATAGAGACTACTGTTGGAAGAGTAATATTTAATCAGATTGTCCCAAAAGAGATGGGCTATATTAATCAACTTCTTGTCAAGAAGAACTTCAGCGTCTTAATTGGCAAGATGTTTATGAAACTTGGCAACAAAGTTACTGCTAAATTTCTTGATGATTTGAAAGACATAGGATTTAAGTACGCTTCTCTTGGTGGTATATCAATTAGTTTTACGGATATGGTTGTTCCGGAAGAAAAAGAAAAATTGATTGATCAAGCAAATAAAAGAGTAGAAGCAATATTAAATGAACACGAAATGGGTGTTATTACTGATGCTGAAAGATATAACAAAATAATTGATGTTTGGACACATACAACTAATAACGTTTCAAAAGCTCTAATAGATAAAATTAAACAACATAATCAAGGCTTTAACTCTTTGCACATGATGGTTGACTCTGGAGCAAGAGGTTCACAAGAGCAGGTAAGACAGTTAGCCGGTATGAGAGGATTAATGATGAAACCACAAAAATCTCTCACAGGTCAAGCTGGAGAGATTATCGAAAATCCAATCGTCGCTAATTTCAAAGAAGGTCTTTCCGTTTTGGAATATTTCATTTCAACTCACGGTGCAAGAAAAGGTTTAGCAGATACAGCATTAAAAACCGCAGATGCAGGGTATCTTACAAGAAGATTAGTTGATGTTGCTCAGGATGTCATTATTTCTGAAATTGATTGTGGAACTATTTTGGGTATTGAAGTAAGAGCTTTGAAAGATGTTGAAGAAGAAAGAGAACCATTGTCTGAGAGAATTTCAGGTAGAGTGGCTCAGGAAGATGTTTATGATCCGAGAACAGAAGAACTGATAATTTCAGCTGGAGAAATGATTACTGATGAAGTTGCCGAGTTAATTGAGGATTCCGGCATTGATACGGTTTACATTAGAACTGTATTAACTTGTGAATCGAAAAGAGGAGTATGTGCAAAATGTTATGGGCGAAATCTGACTACCGGAAAATTGGTTGAAGTAGGTGAAGCTGTTGGAATTATTGCTGCTCAATCAATAGGTGAACCCGGAACTCAGTTAACTCTTAGAACTTTCCATATGGGTGGAACATCTTCTCGTATTGCTTCTCAATCACAATTAGAAACAAATGTTGAAGGATATATCAGATTTGATAAAATTCAGTTCGTTGAAAAAAAAGTTAAAAATCCTTTTGGCGGCAATGACATTGTAACGAAAGTTGTAATCGGAAGAAGAGGAGTTATCGAAATTTTAGACGAGAATAACAGGCAAATTAAGAAATACGATGTCCCTTATGGCGCTGAATTATTAATTAAAGAAGGAGACTTTGTTAAAAAGAAACAAGCCCTTTTCAATCACGATCCTTATAACTCTTTGGTTGTTTCTGATATTAGTGGAATAGTAAAATATGTTGACTTAATTGAGGGTGTAACTCTTCAACAAGTTACCGATGAACAAACCCTTCACGTTCAAAAAGTGGTTATTGAATCGAAAGATAAGACACTTACTCCAAGCATTTTGATTGAAAGTCCATCTGGTGAGATTAAATCATTCAATCTACCAGTAAAATCTTTCATTAGTGTTGATGAAGGTGAAACTATTTCAGCTGGAACAGTTCTGGCAAAAATCTCCAAACAGACGGCAAAAAGCAGAGACATCACAGGAGGCTTGCCAAGAGTTACTGAGTTATTTGAAGCAAGAAGTCCACACGATCCTGCAATAGTTTCGGAGATTGAAGGTATTGTAAAGTTTGGAGCAAGAAAAAAAGGTACAAGAGAAATTATTATCGTAGCTGCAGACGGTTCTGATGAAAAGCGTTACAATGTACCGTTACAAAAACATATTTTGGTTCAGGACGGCGATGAAATTCCAGCTGGAGAAAAAATTACTGACGGACCTGTAAATCCTCACGATATTCTTGCAATCAAAGGTACAAACGCCGTTCAGGAATACTTAGTAAATGAAATTCAGGAAGTCTATCGTTTACAAGGGGTTAAAATCAACGATAAACACATTGAAGTAATCGTTAGACAAATGCTTCAAAAAGTTAAGGTAGTAAATTCTGGTGATACAAAACTTTTAGAGGAAGATCTGGTTGATAAAGTTAAGTTCATTGAAGAAAATGAGCGAATTAGTAACTTGCTTTATATCGTTGATAAAGGCGATTCGAAATTCAAAAACGGACAATTGATTTCGAAATCAAAAATCAGAGAGATTAACAGCGATTTGAAGAAAAAAGGAAAAAAGGAAATCGTAACCCGTGAAACTGAACCAGCTACTTTTGAAAATATTTTACTTGGAATCACTTCTGCAGCACTATCAACTGAGAGTTGGTTATCTGCAGCATCATTCCAGGAAACCACTAAAGTTCTTGCAAATGCAGCCGTTGAAGCTAAGACTGATTATCTCAATGGATTAAAGGAAAATATTGTTATGGGGCGTTTAATCCCAGCTGGTACAGGTTTGAAAAAATATCGTAACTTGCTCCTAGTTGAAAAAGAGCAGCAAGAGCTCAAAGAAAGCAAAGAAGTTGACGAAGTAAAAAAATAGATTTAGTCAATAATGATTAATTATATGTTAAGTTTTCTTGACATATTTGTTAATAAAAGATATATTTGAAGTCTGAATTTTTATAAAATATAAAGAGGTAAGTGTGCCGACGATAAATCAGTTGGTAAGAAAAGGAAGAGTTAGAATTTTAGGAAAAAGCAAAGCACCTGCATTGGGTTCTTGCCCACAAAAACGAGGTGTTTGCACAAGGGTTTATACAACAACTCCCAAAAAGCCTAACTCTGCATTAAGGAAAGTTGCAAGAGTAAGATTGACCAATAACATCGAAGTAACTGCATATATTCCCGGAGAGGGTCATAACCTGCAGGAACACTCTCTTGTTTTGATCAGAGGAGGTAGAGTAAAAGATTTACCAGGTGTGAGATATCATATAATAAGAGGTACTCTTGATACCAGCGGAGTTGAAGATAGAAAAAAAGGTCGTTCTAAATACGGAGCTAAAAAACCAAAAGCTAAATAATTATGAGAAAAAGAAGAGCTGAAAAACGGTATATTAAACCAGATCCTCAATACAATGATTTATTAGTTGCTAAATTTATAAATAGCATAATGCTTGAGGGTAAAAAATCTGTCGCAAGAAAAATAGTCTATACTGCATTTAATATAATTGAAGAAAAAACTAAAAAATCTGGTTTAGAAACATTTAAAAAAGCAATTGCGAATGTTGCTCCTCTAATCGAAGTAAGAAGTAGAAGAGTTGGCGGTGCTACGTATCAGGTGCCAACTGAAGTTCGTCCAGAGAGAAGAACTGCATTAGCAATGAGATGGATAAAAACTTACGCTCGTTCGAGAGGTGAAAAATCAATGGCTGCAAAATTAGCCGGAGAATTAATATCAGCTTCTAATAATGAAGGAAACTCGGTAAAAAAGAAAGAGGATACTCATAAGATGGCTGAGGCTAACAAAGCCTTCGCTCACTTTAAATGGTAAGGATTAAGAATGTCAGGTAAGCATAACATAGAAAAAGTACGAAATATTGGAATTATGGCTCATATAGACGCTGGTAAAACAACTACAACCGAGCGTATTCTCTATTATACTGGTAAAACACATAGACTTGGTGAAGTTCACGATGGTGCTGCAACTATGGATTGGATGGAGCAGGAAAAAGAAAGAGGAATTACAATTACAAGTGCTGCAACTACTTGTTATTGGAATGGTTATCAAATAAACATTATAGATACTCCAGGTCACGTTGATTTTACAGTCGAAGTTGAAAGATCACTTAGAGTTTTGGATGGTGCAGTGGCTTTGTTTTGTGCAGTTGGAGGTGTTGAACCTCAATCAGAAACAGTGTGGAGACAAGCAGATAAATATGGTGTGCCAAGAATCGCTTTTGTGAATAAAATGGATAGAATAGGTGCTGATTTTTATAATGCAATTCAAATGATGAGAGATAGATTAGGTGCTAATGCAATTCCTATAAATCTTCCAATTGGTGAAGGAGATATTTTTGTTGGAGTAATTGATTTAATCAAGTTCAATGCAAGAATGTATCATGAAGATAGTTTGGGTACTACTTATGATGAGATCCAAATTCCAAAAGATCTTTTAGAAATTTCCAATAAATATAGAACCCAAATGCTTGAAGCTGTTTCAGATGTTGATGATACTCTTTTAGAAAAATATCTTGATGGTAAAGAAATTACACCTGAAGAAATTACTGCAGTTTTGAGAAAAGCAACAATTGAATTAAAAATTGTACCTGTTCTATGTGGCTCATCTTTTAAAAATAAAGGTGTTCAAAAACTTTTAGATGCTGTAGTTGATTTCTTGCCATCACCAGCTGACTTAGCTGAAATTGAGGCTCATCATCCGGGATTAAATGATGTAGTTAAAAGAAAAATCAGTAGCGATGAAAAGTTTACTGCTTTAGCTTTTAAGATTATGAATGATCCTTATGTTGGTAAATTAACATTTTTTAGAGTTTATTCTGGTAAACTTACAAATGGTTCATACGTTTATAATTCCGTAAGTGGCAAAAAGGAAAGAATTAGTCGTCTATTACAAATGCACGCTAACCATAGAGAAGAAATTTCTGAAGTTAAAGCCGGTGATATTGCTGCTGCAGTAGGATTAAAGTTCACGAAGACAGGTGACACATTATGCACGGAAAATGATCCAATTATTTTAGAAAAAATGTCTTTTCCAGAGCCGGTTATTCAAATTGCAATTGAGCCTAAAACGAAAGCTGATCAGGATAAATTATCAGAAGCATTATCAAAACTTTCTGATGAAGATCCAACCTTTAAAGTAAAGGTTGATGAAGAAACAGGTCAAACTTTAATTAGTGGAATGGGTGAGTTACATCTTGAAATTATCGTTGATAGAATGAAGAGAGAATTCAAAGTTGAAGCAAATGTAGGTAAACCTCAGGTAGCTTATAGAGAAACAATCACTTCAACCGCTCAGGCTGAAGGTAAATTTGTTAAACAATCAGGAGGTCGTGGTAAATATGGTCACGTATGGATTGAAATTTCTCCCAATGAGCCAGGGAAAGGATTTGAATTTATCAATGCTATTGTAGGAGGAATTGTACCTAAAGAATATATTCCAGCAGTTTCTCAAGGAATACAGGATGCGATGAAAAATGGTGTAATAGCTGGCTATCCGATGGTTGACGTAAAAGCAAAATTATACGATGGTTCGTATCACGATGTTGACTCTGATGAAATATCATTCAGGGTTGCAGGTTCGATGGCTTTTCAGAACGCAGCAAGAAAAGCAAATCCAGTGTTGCTCGAACCAATAATGGCTGTTGAAGTAATTACGCCGGAAGAATATTTGGGTGATGTTATGGGAGACTTAAATTCCCGCAGAGGTAAAATAGAAGGATTTTCTGCCAGAAAAGATGCTCAGGTTATTAAGTCTTACGTGCCTTTATCTGAAATGTTTGGTTATGCTACAACCCTGAGGTCAATGACACAGGGGCGTGCTATATATTCAATGCAGTTTGATCATTATTCTTCAGTGCCAAAATCTATTTCAGATGAAATATCAGAAAAAAACTTAACTAAAAAATCAACAGCTTAGTTTACAATATTGAATTAAACAAAAAATATATAAGGAGATTAAAATGGCTAAAGAAAAATTTGATAGGAGTAAGCCTCACGTTAATGTTGGTACAATCGGTCACGTGGATCATGGAAAAACTACATTAACTGCTGCGATTACTATGGCTCTTGCAAAAAAAGGCTTATCACAGATAAGAACCTTTGATAGTATTGATAATGCTCCGGAAGAAAGAGAAAGAGGTATTACAATTGCAACTGCTCACGTTGAGTATTCAACTGTTAACAGACATTATGCTCACATTGACTGTCCTGGTCACGCAGACTACGTTAAAAACATGATTACAGGTGCTGCACAAATGGACGGTGCTATTTTGGTTGTTGCCGCAACCGACGGTCCAATGCCACAGACAAGAGAGCATATTCTTTTGGCTCGACAAGTTGGTGTACCTAGAATTGTAGTGTTCCTAAATAAAGTTGATATGGTTGATGATCAGGAACTTATTGACCTTGTAGAAATGGAATTAAGAGAATTGTTAAGTAAATATGAATTCCCTGGCGATGAAATTCCAATTATTCGTGGGTCTGCTTTACAAGCATTGGAAGCTGGGACTGCAAATGCAGATGTTTCTGATCCAAGATATAATTGTATTTGGGAATTAATGGATGCTGTTGACAGCTACATTCCTGTTCCTGAGAGAAGCGTCGATAAGCCATTTTTGATGCCGGTGGAAGATGTTTTCTCAATTACAGGTAGAGGAACTGTTGCAACTGGAAGAGTTGAAAGAGGAAAAGTAAAGGTTGGTGAAGAAGTTGAATTAATCGGTCTCGGTGTTCATAAAAAAACCGTTGTTACTGGCATTGAAATGTTTAGAAAAGAATTAGATGAAGCAATTGCTGGTGATAATGCAGGATTATTATTAAGAGGTATTGATAAAAAAGAAATTGAGAGAGGAATGGTACTTGCAAAACCTGGTTCTATAACTCCTCATAAAAAATTCGAAGGTGAAGTTTATATCCTTTCAAAAGAAGAAGGTGGAAGACACACCCCATTCTTTAACGGATATAGACCACAATTTTATTTCAGAACAACAGATGTTACTGGCGTTGCAAATCTTCCTGAAGGAACAGAAATGGTTATGCCGGGTGATAAAGTAAATCTTAAAGTTGATTTAATTTCTGAAATTGCTATGGAAGAAGGATTAAGATTTGCTATTAGAGAAGGTGGAAGAACTGTCGGTGCTGGTGTTGTAACAAAGATTATTGAATAAATTTTTCAAAATAATGATTATTAAGGGAGATGCTTCTCCCTTTTATTATCTATTAAAAGGAGATTATAAGTGTCCGGACAGAAAATTAGAATCAAATTAAAATCTTACGATCATATTTTAATTGATAAATCTACGGAAAAGATTATTAAGACTGTAAGAAGCACTGGTGCGGTTGTATCGGGTCCAATTCCTTTACCAACTAAGAAAACAGTTTTTACTGTTTTAAGATCACCACACGTTGATAAAAAATCACGTGAACAATTTGAAACAAGGGCACATAAAAGAATAATAGATATCCATAATTCAAATAATAAAACCGTCGAAGCGTTAAGCAAACTTGATATTCCGGCGGGTGTTGATATCGAAATTAAGTTATAATGAATCGGAGCAAAGATGTCTGGTTTAATCGGAAAAAAAATTGGGATGACTAATATTTTTAACACTAACGGAGATGTTATTCCTGTTACTGTTATCCAAGCTGGTCCTTGCGTTGTTGCAAATATAAGAACTGCTCAAAAGGATGGATATGAAGCGTTACAGCTTGGTTTTGGCGAAGTGAAAGAAAAACATTTAAATAAACCGCTGAAGGGATATTTTAATAAAAATGGTGTGGAACCCAAAAAGGTGCTGATAGAATTTAAAGGTTTTAATGTATCTGAATTTAAAATTGGCGATCTGTTAGATTGTTCAATTTTTAACGAAGGAGATGTTATTAAAGTAAAAGCAAAAAGTAAAGGAAAAGGATTTCAGGGTGTTGTTAAAAGGCACGGCTTCGGTGGTATTGGAATGACCACTCATGGTCAAAGTGATAGAGTAAGAGCTCCAGGTTCTATTGGTGGAAGTTCTTTTCCTTCCAGAGTTTTCAAAGGTCAAAGAATGGCTGGAAGAATGGGATATGCAAATACGACTATAAGAAATCTTAAAATTGTTAAAGTTGAAAAAGAAAATAATCTAATATTTGTTAAAGGGGCAATCCCCGGAGCAAATAATTCAATTGTTAAATTGATAAAGAATTAATCGGTAAAAAAATGACTGTAGATGTTTATAAATTAGATGGCTCATTAGCTGAAGAAAAAGTTAATCTTTTGGACGAAATTTATGCTATTGAGCCAAATGATCACGCTATCTATCTCGATGTAAAAGCTTACTTGGCTAATCAAAGACAAGGAACTCATAAAGCAAAAGAGAGAGGAGAAGTAAGCGGAGGAGGTAAAAAACCTTGGAGACAAAAAGGTAGAGGTGGTGCAAGAGCAGGAACAATCAGATCTCCTTTATGGGTCGGTGGTGGAACTATTTTCGGACCTAAACCAAGAGATTATCGCCAGAAACTTCCTCAAAAGGTTAAAAAATTAGCTCGTAAATCTGCTCTGAGCTACAAAGTTAAAGATAATCAACTGATGGTTGTGGAAGATTTTTCATTCGAACAACCGAAAACAAAAGAGTTTGTCAAAGTTTTGAATAATTTGAAATTGTCTGGTAAAAAAATACTTCTTCTTACTACTAATTATGATAATGTGGTTTATAAATCCGGTAGAAATATCCCGAAAGTTCAGATACTCGAAGCATCAAAAGCTTCTACGTATGATATATTGAATAATCAAGTATTAGTTCTCCAAAAAGGTGCTGTGGAAGTAATTGAGAAAAATTTAACCAATAAAAAAGAGGTGGTTGAAAATGCATAATATTCTTATAAAACCACTCGTAACAGAAAAAATGACTAATCTTACTGCCGATAAAGGTCAGTATGGATTTATTGTAAGCCCTGATGCTAATAAGATTGAAATTAAAAAAGCTATCGAGAAAAAATTTAATGTTCACGTTGTTAGTGTTAGAACTATGAATTATTCTGGTAAAACTAAAACTCAATTCAGAAAAAGTGGTCGTTTTACTGGCAAAACTTCAAAATATAAGAAAGCAATCATCACCCTTAAAAAAGGTGAAACAATCGAATTGTTTGAGCAAGCTTAGTCAGGATTAAAAAATGAGTATTAAAAAATTAAAACCAGTAACACCAGGAACAAGATTCAGAACAAATTTTACATTTGAAGAGATTACCAAAACTGAACCTGAAAAATCTTTAGTAATTTCTTTAAAGAAATCTGGTGGAAGGAATAATTTAGGTCGAGTTACTGCAAGACATAGGGGCGGTGGACACAAAAGAAAATATAGAATCATAGACTTTAAAAGAGATAAATTCGGAATTTCAGCTAAAGTTGTTTCCATTGAATACGATCCAAATCGATCAAGTAGGATAGCATTGTTGCATTATGCTGATGGAGAAAAACGATACATTATTGCTCCGGATGGATTAAAGGTTGGAGATGTTTTATCATCAGGACCAGGTAGCGAAATTAAAATTGGTAACACTTTACCTTTAAAAGAAATGCCACTTGGTAGTTTTGTTCATAATGTTGAATTAAAACCAGGCAAAGGTGGACAACTTGGAAGAAGTGCAGGAGCTTCATTACAGCTTATGGCAAGAGAAGGCGATTATGCTACACTAAAGCTACCTTCTGGTGAAGTACGAATGGTAAGAATAGAATGCCTTGCAACTTATGGAACTGTTGGAAACGTAGTTCATGAGAATATAAGTTTAGGTAAAGCCGGACGAAGCAGATGGTTGGGAAGAAGACCCCACACAAGAGGAGTTGCTATGAACCCTGTTGATCACCCGATGGGTGGTGGCGAAGGAAAAACTTCTGGTGGAGGACATCCTGTTTCGCCTTGGGGTCAAAAAGCTAAAGGACTTAAAACAAGAAAACGTAAAAAACAATCTAATAAATTAATTATTAAAAGACGCAAGTAGGATTAGGAAATCAATATGCCAAGATCGGTAAAAAAAGGTCCATTTGTGGATTTTAAACTCTTAAAAAAAATTCAGAAGTTGAACGAAACTAACCAGAAAAAAATAATTAAAACATGGTCAAGATCTTCAACTATAATTCCTGAATTTGTTGGTCATACAATTGGAGTTCACAACGGCAAACAGCATATACCCGTTTATGTTACAGAAAATATGGTCGGTCATAAACTCGGAGAATTTGCTCCTACAAGAATTTTTAGAGGTCATCCAGGTACAAAAGCTGAAAAAGCAGCTAAAGGAAAATAATAGGAATTTAATTTATGGAAGCCAAAGCAATTAATAGATACATAGGTTCATCTCCTCGAAAAATGAGGTTGGTTGCTGATTTAATTAGAGGAATGTCAGTTGATAAAGCGTTGGAAATTTTACATTTTACACCGAAAGTTGCAGCAAAAGATGTTGCAAAAACTTTGAAATCAGCTTTAGCCAATGCAATGAATCTAAATGAAAATGAAAGAGTTGAGGCGCAAAATCTTTATGTAAAAGAAATTTATGTTAATCAAGGTCCAACCTTGAAAAGAATTTCACCTGCTCCGATGGGAAGAGCTTATAGAATAAGAAAACGTTCGTGTCATTTAACTGTTGTAGTAGCAAATAAATCTAATTAGGAGGTAAATTTTTGGGACAAAAAACAAATCCTATTGGTTTAAGAGTCGGTATTATTAGAGGCTGGGACTCTAATTGGTACGAAAGAAAATCTTATGCACCAAAGCTAAAAGAAGATAATAAGTTAAGAGCTTATATCAGAAATAGATTGAATAAGGCGGGTATCTCAAGAATAGTGATTGATAGAACATCTAAAAATATCATCATAAATATTTATACTTCCAGACCGGGTGTTGTTATTGGAAAAAGCGGAAAAGAGATTACTCAGTTAGAGCAGGAATTAAAAACAGTCAGTAATAAAGAAGTAAAAGTTCAAATATCAGAAATAAAAAGACCCGAATTAGATTCTTATTTAGTTGCTGAGAATATTGCCAATCAGATTGAGAATAGAGTTTCTTACAGAAGAGCTATGAAAATGGCAATTACAGCAGCTATGCGAATGGGAGCAGAAGGTATAAGAATAATGTGCTCAGGAAGATTAGCCGGCGCTGAAATAGCAAGAGCAGAACAATACAAAGAAGGAAGAATTCCTTTACACACTTTAAGAGCCGATATTGATTATGCGAACGGAAGAGCAGAAACAATTTACGGTTCAATAGGAATTAAAGTTTGGATTTGTCGAGGCGAAATTCTCGGTAAAAGAGCCTCTGATTAAAATTAGATTAGGAGTTTTCAATTATGTTAATGCCAAAAAGAGTTAAATTCAGAAAAGCACAAAGAGGTAGAAGAAAAGGAAAGGCTTACCGTGGCTCAACGGTTGCTTTCGGCGATTTTGGTCTAAAGTCATTAGAACCAGCCTGGATTACAAGCCGACAAATAGAATCTTGTAGAGTTGCTCTTTCCCGTTCGATGAAAAAAGATGGAAAAGTCTGGATCCGAATTTTCCCGGATAAACCAGTAAGCAAAAAACCTCTTGAAACAAGAATGGGTAAAGGAAAAGGTGCTCCTGAGTTTTGGGTAGCAGTTGTAAAACCTGGCAGAATAATGTTTGAAGTATCAGGTGTTTCCAAAGAATTGGCTCATCAGGCACTTAAACTTTGTTCTTACAAATTACCAGTAAAAACAAAAATAGTTCAAAGACCAGATTACGAAGGATAGATTATGAAAATCAGAGAAATCAGAGAAATGTCCACAGATGAAATAATAAAGAGAATTCAGGAAGAAGAACTGAATTTAGTTGATTTGAGATTCTCTCATCAATTAAAACAATTAACAAATACTGCAAAACTAAAATTAGTTAGAAAAGATATTGCAAGAATGAAAACAGTTCTATCTGAAAGACAAAAGGATGCTAAAACTCTTCTAAATAAAAATGGAGTTACTGAATAATGGAGAAAAGAAATCTTAGAAAAGTTAGAATTGGAATTGTTGTAAGTAACAGAATGAAGAAAACAATTTCTGTTGCTATTGAAAAGCGAGTTCCGCATCCTATTTATAAAAAGTATTTTAAGAAGACAACTAAACTAATGGCTCACGATGAACAAGAGATTTGTAATATTGGTGATAAAGTGAAAATTATGGAGACGCGCCCACTTAGTAAAAGAAAAAGATGGCGATTAGTTGAAATTGTTGAAAAAGCCAAATAAGGAGTTTATAAAAAATGATTCAAGAAGAAACTAATTTAGTGGTGGCTGATAACTCGGGAGCAAAACGAGTTCGGTGTATCAGAGTTTTAGGTGGCAGTAATAGAAGATATGCCACTGTCGGAGATACAATTGTTGTTTCAGTTAAATCTGCAATTCCAAATGGTCAGGTTAAAAAAGGAGAAGTATCAAGAGCTGTTATTGTTCGTACCGCCAAAGAAGTAAGACGTAAGGATGGAACTTACATTAGATTTGATGAAAATGCAGCTGTTCTTATTAATAATCAGGGTGAACCAAGAGGCACTAGAATTTTCGGACCAGTTGCAAGAGAATTGAGAGATAAACAATTCCTCAAAATTGTATCATTAGCTCCAGAAGTTTTATAGGATTGAAAAAATGAAAATAAAAAAGAATGATAATGTGATAGTTATTGCCGGCAACGATAGAGGTAAAACCGGTAAGGTGCTTAAAGTTTTTCCGAAAGAAAATAGAGTTATTGTTGAAGGTGTTAATATCAGAAAAAGACATACTAAACCAACTCAAAAAAATCCTCAGGGAGGAATTTTTGAAAAAGAAGCACCTATTCATGTTTCTAATGTTATGATTTTAGATCCAAAGACCAATGAACCATCCAGAATTGGAGCTAAAATTATTTTGGATGAAAAAACAGGTAAAAAGAAATCCGCACGTATTAGCAAAAAAAGCGGTGAAATGTTACAATAAAGGATATTGAACAATGGCTGATAAGAAAACAAAAAAAGCTGACTCTGCTCAACAAAAACAAAAACCAGCGGCAAAACAAACAGCTGATATTAAAGCTGAAAAAGAAATTAAAGTCAGATGTCGTTTAGCTGAATTTTATAAAAGTAACGTTGTCCCTGAGTTGATGAAAATTTTTAATTATAAAAGCATTATGCAGGTTCCTAAAATTTCAAAAATAGTTGTGAATATGGGACTTGGAGATGCAGTTACCGAACCTAAAATATTAGAAGAAGCTGTTAAAGAGTTAGAGGCAATCACGGGGCAAAAAGCTAGTGTCAGAAAAGCAAAGAAAGCTATTTCTAACTTTAAGTTAAGAGCCGGAATGAATATTGGCGCAATGGTTACTTTAAGAAGAGAAAGGATGTATGAGTTTCTTGATAGACTAATCAATGTTGCTTTGCCACGAGTAAGAGATTTCAGAGGCTTATCAGATAAATCTTTTGATGGCAGAGGAAATTATACTTTGGGAATTAAAGAACAAATTATCTTTCCTGAAATCAATATAGATAAAGTGAATAAAATTGTTGGTATGGATATAACCATTGTTACCACTGCTCCAACAGATAATGAAGCTTATGAATTATTAAAGGGTTTTGGTTTCCCGTTCAGAAAAAAGGAAATTAATTAAGTATAAGGAATAACAATGGCAAGACTTAGTTCAAAAGTAAGAGAAGAAAAAAGAAAAAAGCTTTACGAAAAATATGCAAAACTTCGTGCTGAGTTGAAAGCAAAAGGTGATTATGAAGCACTACAGGCATTGCCTCGCAATTCTTCTCCTACTCGATTGAAAAACAGATGTATGTTTACAGGAAGATCAAGAGGCTATTACAGAAAATTTGGTGTTTCACGTTTAGTTCTTAGAGAAATGGCTTTGCGTGGTGAAATACCGGGATTAAAAAAATCAAGTTGGTAAAAAGGAGTTCATAAATGGCTGTAACTGATCCAATAGCAGATTTTTTAACAAGAATTAGAAATGCCTCTAAGGCAAAATTGATTAAAGTTGATATTCCTGCATCAAAATTAAAAATTAAGATTGCTGAAATTCTGAAAAAAGAAAATTTTATTCACGATTTTTCAATTATTGAAGATAATAAACAAAACATAATTAGAATTCATTTGAAATACAGAAATGGTGTCTCTGCTATTTCTGGCTTAAAAAGGATAAGCAAACCCGGCTTACGTGTTTATAAAGCTGCCAACGAATTGCCAAGAGTATTAAATGGTCTTGGTTTGGCAGTTGTTTCAACTTCTAAAGGGTTACTTACTGACCAACAGGCTAGAGAGCAATCTATTGGCGGTGAGATAATCTGTTATATTTGGTAAAATATTTATTGGAGTAACAAGGTGTCAAGAATAGGAAGAAAACCAATACAAGTTCCAGCAGGTGTTACGGTAACTATACAAGGAAATGAAATAAAAGTAAAAGGTCCTAAAGGTGAACTTGGGATGACAAATAATCATAACATTACTGTAAATATTAAAGATAATGTTATCGAAGTTTCGCGTCCAGATGACCAAAAAGAAAATAGAGCTTTACACGGTTTGACAAGAGCCCTTATTCAAAATATGATTAAAGGTGTTACTGAAGAATACAAAAAGATTTTAGATATTGTGGGTGTTGGATACAAAGCTGAGTTAAAAGGAAATAATTTATTGCTCAGTATGGGTTATTCCCATCCTATTTATTTTATTCCTCCAAAAGGTATTAAATTGGAAACACCAACCCCGACCCAAATAGTAGTTACAGGAATTGATAAACAATTGGTTGGACAAGTTGCATCTAAAATTCGTTCATTTAGAAAACCTGAGCCTTATAAAGGAAAAGGTATTAAGTACTCTACTGAAATCATTCGTAGAAAAGCTGGTAAGACAGCTGGTAAATAATCTTAGGAGATTTTATGTTCAAGAAGGATAATAAAAGAAGAGAAAAAATAAAAGTAAGAGTCAGAAAAAAAATATACGGTACAGCTAATAAACCGAGATTATCAGTGTATAGAAGCTTAAATCAAATTTACGCTCAGATTATAGATGATGATAATGGCAGAACTCTGGCAAGTGCTTCAAGTTTATCAAAAGAAATAGCTGAACAAATTAAATCAGCAAAAGGCAAAATTGAAAAAAGTAAAGTGGTTGGAAATCTTATTGCTAAAATTGCTTTGGAAAATAAAATTAACGAAGTAGTATTTGATAGAAATGGTTTCCGATATCATGGTAGAGTTAAAGCATTAGCAGAAGCAGCGCGTGAAGGTGGATTAAAATTTTAACTCTTGCCGGATCGTCTAAAGGTAGGACAGCGGCCTTTGGAGCCGTATGTAGAGGTTCGAATCCTCTTCCGGCAGCAAGTAATCATAAATAATTTTAGAGAAAAATAGTGGAAAACATAAACAAAGTAATCAGACCAACAGATGTTGAAGGACTAAAGGAAAAAGTGGTTCACATTAACCGTGTTGCCAAAGTTGTCAAAGGTGGTCGTAGATTTAGCTTCAATGCGATTGTAGTTGTAGGCAATGGTAATGGAGTTGTTGGAGTTGGATTGGGAAAAGCGAACGAAGTAACTGACGCAATAGCTAAAGGTGTTGATGATGCAAAAAAGAATATTGTTCAGGTTTCCGTTGTAAGAGGTACAGTAGCACACGAAATAATTGGTAAATATGGAGCTGGAAAAATTTTATTGAGACCTGCTTCTCCCGGTACTGGTTTAATAGCTGGAGGTGGTGTTCGTGCAGTTCTTGAAGCAGCTGGTATAACTGATATTCTTACAAAGTCTCTTGGTTCAAGTAATCCACACAATCAGGTGAAAGCAACGCTCAACGCTCTTTTAAATCAAATTGATGCACGCAAAATGGCTTATAAAAGAGGTATGAAAGTAAAAGAATTATTTGTTTCTAATCGAGGTAATGATAATGTCTAAGATTAAAATAACTCAAGTCAAAAGTATAATTGACAGACCTGAAGATCAGAAAAGAACGATCAAAGCTTTGGGGTTGGGAAGACCAAATTATTCAAAAATTCATAATGACACTCCTCAGATTAGAGGAATGATAAAAAAAATTAGTCATCTGGTTAAAACAGAAATTATAAACGATTAAATAGGTTTTAGTATGAATATTTTAGGAAATCTTAAGTACGCTGAAGGCTCAAGGAAAAAAAGAAAGAGAGTTGGTAGAGGTGAAGGTTCCGGACATGGTGGTCAATCAACAAGAGGTATGAATGGTCAGAAATCACGTTCAGGAGCTAAATTTAAAATTTGGTTTGAAGGTGGACAAATGCCACTTCAAAGAAGAATTCCAAAATTTGGTTTTACCAGTGTTTTTAAGGTTGAATATCAGATAGTTAATTTAAATGCGTTACAGAGAATTGCTTCAAAATATGAATTAGATAATAAAGAACTATCTTTAGAAGATTTAAAGAAGTATGGTCTGATAAATTCATTAAAGAAACCAGTTAAAGTTTTAGGAAAAGGTGAGTTGAAATCTAAATTGATTTTGAAAGTTAATTCATTTAGTAAATCAGCCCAACAGAAAATTGAAGCTGTTGGTGGTTCAATAACTAAGTTATAGTGTGTGATTAAATGTCAAGACTTACAGATACTTTCAGAAATATCTTTAAAATCCACGAACTGAGACAACGAATAATTTACACACTTGCTTTATTATTTATTGTAAGACTTGGTTCACATCTTACCATTCCTGGTGTTGATTCTGCCTTGTTAGCTGAAAGCATGAAGAATCAATCATCAGATACATTGTTTGGATTATATGATTTGTTTGTAGGCGGTGCATTCGGAAATGCTGCAATTTTTGCACTTGGAATTATGCCGTACATTTCAGCTTCTATTATTATTCAGCTATTAGGTGCAGTTGTTCCTTATTTTCAAAAATTACAACAAGAAGGTGAAGAAGGTAGAAAAAAGATTACTCAGTTAACCAGATATGGAACGGTTCTTATTTCTGCAATGCAAGCTTGGGGAGTAACTGTAAGATTATTAAATATTGAAGTTAGTGGAATGCCAATTATTCCAGCTCAAGTGCAGGGAATTGGTTGGGTTGTTACTACAATTATAATTCTCACTTCAGGCACTATTTTTATGATGTGGATGGGTGAACAAATTACCGAGCGAGGAATAGGAAATGGAATTTCACTTATAATTTTCATCGGAATTATTGCGAGATTTCCATTTGCATTATTGGATGAATACAGACTTATTCAAGCTGGTCAGAGATCGCTGATAGTTGAGATTATAATTTTTGCTTTCATGTTTTTAATTATTGCAGGTGTTGTTTTAGTAACTCAGGGAACCAGAAGAATTCCAGTGCAATATGCAAAACGAGTAGTAGGAAGAAAAGTCTACGGAGGAGTTACTCAGTATATTCCATTACGTGTAAATACTGCTGGTGTTATGCCTATAATTTTTGCTCAGGCAATTATGTTTATTCCAAATACTGTTTTGTCTTTTTTCCCTGATAATGAATTCTTACAGAGTGTTGCAAACTTATTTCATTATGAATCTGTAGTTTATTCAATTATATATGCATTAATGATAATCTTTTTCACATATTTCTATACAGCAATAGCTTTCAATCCGAAAGATGTTGCTGATAATATGAAAAAGCAGGGAGGATTTATTCCGGGAATAAGACCGGGTAAACAAACATCAGATTTTATTGATAATATTTTAACAAAGATTACTTTGCCGGGTTCGATATTCTTAGCAATAGTTGCAATATTGCCTGCGTTTGTATCTACTTGGGGTGTTACTGGTCAGTTTGCACAATTTTTCGGGGGAACAAGTTTGTTGATTATTGTTGGTGTTGCATTAGATACTCTTCAACAGATTGAATCTCATCTATTGATGAGGCATTATGACGGTTTTATGAAATCCGGCAAAATCAAAGGCAGACGTTAATTTTAGTGATTTTAATTAAGACTAAAAAAGAAATTGATTACATTCGTGAAAGTTGTAAAATAGTTGCAGAAACTTTGCAACTTATTAAATCTAAAATTAAAATTGGGGTAACGACAAAAGAACTTGATCAAATTGCTGAAGATTACATAAGAAGTAATAACGCTTTTCCAGCTTTCAAAGGTTATTCACAGGGAAATGGAGTTAAATTTCCGGCTTCTTTATGTACTTCAGTAAATAATGAAGTTGTTCACGGGATTCCGGGAAATTATGAATTAAAAGATGGCGATTTGATTTCGATAGATGTTGGAGTTCTAAAAAATAATTATTATGGTGATGCTGCAATCACTGTCGGAGTTGGTAATATATCAGAATTAAAACAAAAATTGATTGAAGTAACAGAACGATCTTTATATATTGGAATTGAGAAAGCAATCGGATCAAACAGATTGCATGATATTTCTTCTGCAATTCAGAAATATGTTGAATCCAATGGCTTTTCTGTTGTCAGAGATTTATGCGGACACGGAGTTGGTAAATATCTACACGAAGACCCGTCAATACCCAATTATGGTAGAAAAGGTACTGGTCCGACTCTGAAACGAGGAATGACTCTGGCAATCGAACCAATGGTCAACGCTGGTGATTGGAAAGTTACTGTCGCATCTGATGGCTGGACAGTTAGAACCGCCGATGGTAGTGATTCGGCACATTTTGAACATACAATTTTAATAACTGATAAAGAACCAGAAATATTGACAATTAGTTAATGGCTAAACAAGGTCCAATAAAAGTTGACGGAATTATAACTGAAACTTTACCAAATGCTTCATTTAGGGTAAAGTTAGATAATGGTCATGAAATACTTGCTCATATATCTGGTAAAATGCGAATGCATTACATAAAAATATTAGTTGGTGATAAAGTATCTGTTGAACTTTCACCTTATGATTTAACAAAAGGAAGAATCACTTATAGATATAAATAGGATTTAAAATGAAAGTAAGAGCTTCTGTTAAAAAGATTTGTGACAAATGTAAAATTATAAAACGAAAAGGCGTTGTAAGAGTAATTTGTCAAAACCCAAAGCACAAACAAAGACAAGGTTAAATAAAAAAGGAGATTAATCTTTGGCTCGTATAGCAGGTGTAGATTTACCGAAATCAAAAAAAGTTTTATATGGTCTTCAATATATTTATGGTATTGGGAGAACCATATCAGGTGAAATTCTTCAGAAAGCAAATGTTAATCCGAATAAAAAAGTATCGGAGTTAACTGAAGAAGAAGTAGCTCAAATTCGCTCAGTAATTACTTCGGATTATAAAGTAGAAGGTGCATTAAGATCTGAAGTTCAGCAAAATATAAAGAGATTAATGGATATTGGAGCGTACAGAGGATTAAGACACAGAAGAGGCTTACCTGTCAGAGGACAAAGAACCAGAACAAATTCAAGAACCAGAAAAGGTAAGAGAAAAACAGTTGCTGGAAAGAAAAAAGCTCCATCTAAGAAATAATTAATTGGAGGATAATCATTGGCTAAATCAACAAAAAAAGTTAAAAAACGTTCGCATGTAGATTCTAATGGAGTTGCGCATATCAAAGCAACTTTCAATAATGTAATAGTTACTATCACTGATATTTACGGAAATACTATTTCCTGGTCTTCAGCTGGTAAGAATGGATTTAAAGGATCAAGGAAAAATACTCCTTTTGCTGCTCAAGTTTCAGCCGAAGCTGCTGCTAAAGAAGCTTTCGATATAGGGTTAAGGAAAGTTGAAGTTTACATTAAAGGTCCTGGTGCGGGTCGTGAAGCAGCAATCAGAGCTTTACATACTGCCGGGTTGGAGATTACTTCTATCAAAGATATAACTCCAATTCCACATAACGGTTGCAGACCACCTAAACGTAGAAGAGTTTAATTTAACGGAGAGAATAAATGGCAAGATATACTGATTCTGTATGTAAATTATGTAGAAGAGAAAGACAAAAACTTTTTCTGAAAGGTCAAAAGTGTTACACGGATAAATGTCCAATCGAAAAGAGAAATTATCCGCCCGGACAACACGGAGTTTCAAGGAGAACAAAAATTTCTGAATACGGTGTTCAGCTCAGAGAAAAACAAAAAATAAAAAGAATTTATGGTTTATTAGAAGTTCAATTCAGAAATTATTTTGAAAAAGCCGTAAAACAAAAAGGTAAAACAGGTGAAAACTTAGTTAAGCTCCTTGAAAGAAGGCTTGATAATGTTGTTTATCGTATTGGTTTTGCTTCTTCACGAAAACAAGCAAGACAATTAGTTAAACACGGTCACATTCTCATAAATTCAAAACCAGTTGATATACCATCTTACTTAGTAAAAGTTGGAGATCAAATTCAGATTAGAGATAAAAGCAAAAAGCTTGATGCAATTCATAACTCATTAAAAAGAGTTAAAGACAATACATATAATTGGATTACAGTTGATAAAGCAACACTGTCAGGTACTTTTGTTCAGATTCCAGAAAGGTCTGATATACCATTAGAAGCAAATGAACAGTTAGTTGTTGAACTTTATTCCAAATAATTAATTTTAGAATAATACAAAGGAATATAAATGAGCGGATTTTCATTCAAGATGCCAGATGCAATCGTACTTGATGAATCTAGTTACTCAAATACATTTGGACGATTTTCACTACAACCATTAGAAAGAGGTTATGGAGTAACTCTCGGAAACTCACTTAGAAGAGTACTTCTTTCCTCTCTTCCCGGATCAGCGATTACTGCGGTAAAATTCAGTGGAGTTTTGCACGAGTTTACGACGATTGAAGGCGTTGTCGAAGATGTTTCGGAAATTATTCTCAATCTCAAACAAGTGAGAATGAAACTCCTCAGCAAGAAACCTGAAAAAATTAATCTGTCTTTTAATGGAGCTTGTGAATGGACTGCAGCTGATATTCAAAAAGCAAGTAATGATGTTGAGATATTGAATCCATCGCTTCATATTGCTACATTAAACAAAAATGCAAAGTTTGATGTTGAATTGAAGGTTGGTCGTGGTTATGGATTTGTTCCTGCTAATGAAAACATTCAACCCGATCAAACAATTGGCGTAATTCCGATTGACTCAATCTTTACACCGATACGAAATGTTAAATATGAAGTTACCAATGTTAGAATTGGTGATAAAAATGATTACGAAAATTTGACAATCGAAATTCAGACTGACGGCTCTATTACTCCTGATGATGCGCTTGCACAGGCTGGTAAAATATTAAAAGACCACATTCAGTATTTTATAAACTTTGATGTTGAACCGGAAGAAGTTAAACCATCTTCTCAAAAAGATACTGAGTACGAAAAAATTAGAAGAGTATTACTAACAAAAGTAGATGATCTTGAATTAAGTGTAAGAGCACACAATTGTTTGAAAGCTGCGAACATAAAGACAATCGCTGATTTAGTTAAAAGAGATGAACAGGAATTATTACGTTTCAGAAATTTTGGTAGGAAATCACTTGCAGAACTTGGTGAACTTATCGAGAGCATGGGTCTTGAATTCGGAATGAATGTAGATAAATATTTAAAAGAAAACACTGATAACAATTAACTTATTGTAGGTTAAAAATGAGACATAGAGTTAAAGGTAGAAAATTAAAGAGAACAGCGTCCCATAGAGCTGCATTGATGCGTTCGTTGGCAACCTCACTATTAAAGCATAAAAGAATTAAAACAACATTAGCAAAAGCGAAAGAAGCAAGATCTTACGTTGAGAAATTAATTACTAAAGCTAAAAAGGGTGATCTTCATTCAAGAAGATTGGTAATGAGTGAGATTAAAGATAAAGAGGTTATTAAAGAATTATTCTCTGAAATAGTTAATAACATAGGAGACAGGCAAGGTGGTTATACTCGTGTGGTTAAGTTAGGTTCAAGGTTAGGTGATGCTGCACAATTAGCTATTCTGGAATTGGTCGATTATAATGAAGTAGCAAATAAGAAAGCTGAAGAAAGAAAATCACAAAGAGAAGAAAAGGCAAAAGATAAAGAGAAAGCTAAGCAAGAAAAGCAACTCGAAGAACAACAGGCTTCTCAATAATTAAACATTAGGAACTTTTTAGGAAGAGTAACTGAGAAATCAGTTACTCTTTTTTATTTATGTTAAACCATCAATACTTTGTTAAATCAGTTTATTCATTAGATCAACTTCCTGAAAAAAAGTTACCTGAAGTTGTTCTCTGTGGAAGGTCGAATGTTGGTAAATCTTCATTCATCAATTCGATCTTTAATAAAAAGAACTTAGCTAAAACAAGTGCAACACCAGGCAAAACGAGATCTATAAATTACTATTCAGTTGATGACGTTTTTTATGTTGTTGATTTGCCTGGATATGGTTTTGCAAAAACTAGTTTAGAGGAAAGAAAAAAATGGCAATTTCTGATTGATAAATTCCTGAAAAAATCTGAACAACTAGAATTCGCTTTTCATTTGATTGATTGCCGTCATGATCCAACAGAACTTGACATCAAAATGAATAATCTTTTTAAGGAGATAAATCTTCCATACATATTCATTCTGAATAAAGTTGATAAAATTAAAAAAGCTGAGCGGAGAACTTACTTTTATAAATTTTGCAAAATTTTCCCCGAATCAATTTTAGAAGAAAATACTATTTTTTATTCATCGCTGACTGAAGAAGGTAGAAAAGAAATTAGGGCGTTGTTGTATCAATCTTTTTACAAAAATTCTTAATGAATTTATTATCTTTGATAAAAAATTGTTTATCTTTTTTTAGCTTTTGTTATAGTTTAATTATTAATGAATAAAAGACAAAGAAATAGAATCATCACCTTCTTACTCGTTCCGATTATTGCATCGCTTTCCTTTCTGACAGAGGATTTACTTACGAGACTTTTTCTGATTTTCATACTTCTTATTTATGTGGGCTTTATTATTTTTTTAAGAGACTCATTTAGAATAGATAGAAAATATACTGTTGATGAAATTGATGATTTAAATATTACTAAAGATTCTTCAGGTTTTGAGGATGATGGTAGTTTTGAGATTATTTCAAAAACGAAAAACATTGAAGCCATTAAATCGCCATCACAGAAAACTTTTCATCATACTTTTCAGGAAAGACTAAAACCACCCGACTTTAAAGATAGATTTGATGAAATTGCAAATGAACCTTTACCACCTGAATTGGATAGTGGCGGTAAGTTTTCATTTGCACTTGAAAAAATTCTTTCAGTTATAAACGATGCTTATAATGCTTATTCAGTAGTATTTTTTTGGTATGATAAAAAATCTCAAAAACTTAGTGTGCATAAGTATTTATCAAAAAGTAATGATATACTAATGAGAAAGTTTCAGCTTGAGGATGATATTCTCAGTAAAATCGTACAAACAAATGAACCACAATTATTAAGCGACATTTTACCAAACGCTGAATATGATAATATCAGATACTATGAAAAACCTCAAGGGATCAAAAGCTTTGTCGGTGTTCCACTTTATTATGAAGGAGAATTAGTAGCAATAATAGCAATAGACTCAAAAGCCGGCGATTCTTTCGGAGTCGAGACAATTTATTCTCTTGGTAGATTTATCAGAGTTATAACTTTAATTATTCAGATTTTTGATGAAAGACATAAAGAGCAACTTTCTCAGAAAAGATTAAATTCTTTACTGAATTTTTTAGGTGTCGAAATTGAATCTGAATCTTATGACGCTATCCTGAGTTCAATTTCACATACTTTCAAAGATCTTCTCGAATGGGATGTATTTTCAATTGTATTTTATGACTCAATAGAACGATCATATAAGATTATTAAGCTTACCAATAATACAAATCTGAAATATGTTGGAGAAGGTTTTGTTGTGGAATTAAATGGAACTTATGTAGGAAAGGCAATAACTTCTAATACACCTTTCAAAGTTGATGAAATTGGAATTGAAAAATTTTTCAGATATAGTAAGACAGAAGATTTAACGGGATTTGGTTCTTTTATGGTTGTGCCAATTAACTTTATGGCTAAACCATTTGGTGCTTTCTGCTTTGAAAGTTTGAAGAATAATCATTTCTCAAATTCAGATATAAGATTTGTTGAGAGTATAAGCAAATTTACAGGCTATGTCTTACAAAATGTTTACTCACAAAAAATGATGGAACGATTAATCTCAATTGATAAAGAAACCTTAGTGCTTAATACCAATTCCTTTAAGCAACGTTTAGAGGAAGAGTTGATAAAATCAAATTCTGTGAATGCAAAAGGAGTTCTTGCGTTAATTAAAATAGATGAGTTTCTTGAACAAAGTAATTTATTTGAAGGAGATCCGTTTCAAAAAGTATTAAAGGAAATTTTAGGATTGATAAAAAATGAATTATTTCCTCACGTCATTTTCGGAAGATTGAGTGAAAGGGTTTTCGCTGCCCATTTTTTTAATTACGAGATGAAAAATGTTTTTGTCTGGGCTGAGAAACTTAGAGTTAAAGTAGCAAGACATCCTATCACAGTTGATATGAAACAAAACACTTATACAATTTCTGTTGGGCTCTGCTCCACAACAGGGAAAACAGATATTAACGAAGTTATTGAAAATGCAGATTTAGCTTTAGCTAAAGCAGTTGAAAAAGGTGGTAATACTGTTTTACACAACAATTAGATCTCTTACTGATGAATAATTTTATAATTATTGTATTAGATGGAGTAGGCGTTGGTGAACTGCCTGATGCAAAGAATTATGGCGATCAAGGTAGTAACACTCTTGGTAATATTAGCAAAAAAATTGGAAAGCTTTGGTTGCCTAATTTGCAGAGACTTGGATTAGGTAATATAACAGACATTCAAGGAGTTAATAAAAATCCTGCCCCTTTAGCCTCTTTCGGAAAACTTGCAGAAGTATCAAAAGGAAAAGATAGTACAACAGGACATTGGGAATTAGCCGGTTTACAATTAAATAGAGATTTTGATTACTTCCCAAATGGATTCCCTGATGAAATTATCAAATCATTTAAACAATTAACTGGTTGTGAGGGTGTTCTTGGAAATAAAGTAGCCTCTGGAACAGAGATAATAAAAGAATTGGGAAAACAGCATTGTGAAACCGGTTTTCCAATAGTTTATACTTCTGCAGACTCAGTTTTTCAAATTGCTGCTCACGAAGAATATTTTGGATTAGAAAGACTTTATAAAGTTTGTGAGATAACAAGGAAACAAGTTTTGAAAAGCCCGTTGAATGTTGCGAGAGTTATTGCAAGACCATTTATAGGCTCAGAAGGAAATTTTTCAAGAACAACAAACAGGAAAGATTATTCGATTGATCCTCCGAGTGAAACACTCATTGATGTTTTGAAAAGAAATGGAGTTAATACCGTTTCGATTGGAAAAGTTGCTGACTTATTTAATAATCGAGGCTTTAATATAATTGAGCATACTAAATCTAATATTGAAGGCATAAAAGCAATCTTTGAATATTCACAAATCGTTTCTTCAAGTTTCCTCTTCGCAAATCTGGTTGACTTTGATGTTTATTACGGGCACAGAAATGATGCGGAAGGTTTTTATAAAGCATTACAGGAGTTTGATGAATACATTCCATACTTAATAAATCTATTATATCCTGATGATAGATTAATTATAACTGCCGATCACGGTAACGATCCAACTACACCAAGTACTGATCATAGTAGAGAATATGTACCTCTTCTTTATTATGGTAAAAATAAAAGAGGTTTTAGTTTGGGTACCCGACGAACTTTTTCAGACGTAGCAAAAACTGTTGCAGAATATTATAAACTAAAGACTAACTTTCCCGGAATGAGTTTTCTTAATCAATAGAATTATATGAGCAAGGACAATCAAACGAGAAAGATTGCTGAAATTCCTTTGAGAATTGAAAAGGGGAAAAATTATTATTTGTTCAATCCCGAATATTTTTTCAAAAATTTTTCTTCTGAAGAGATTGAAATCATTGAAAGAATTTTAAACTGTCAAAAAATCGATCCACTTCAATTGAAAGACTTAATTGAATGTGAAGGAATTCTCAAACACAATCCAATTTTACAATTATGATTTAATATATGCAAAGAGAAACACAGTTTTTGATTGACACCGAAATAATTATTGATTACTTAAACTTCAATGATCAGAAATTCAAAAGCGATTTGATAAAATTTCTTTCTGAAGGTAAATGTTTTACTACTGTTTTAAACGCAACTGAATTATATCTTAATTCAAAAAATATAATTCAAATTGAAGCTGTTACAAAATTTCTTTATTCAATTAATGTTTTAGGTTTACATCCAAGATATTCTTTGAAAGTAAGTGAGTTTTCAACTGACTTTAAAGATACAAGAGACTGCTTGTTTTATTTAGTTGCACTTTTTAATAATTTGACGATAGTAACAAAAAAGAAAAATGTTTATCCTGAAAGAAAAGTAAAAATAATTTTACTATAGATTTTTTTATGAAGCTGTTAAAGCAAATAACAAACAGAGAAAGCGCATCTTTGGATAAATATCTTAATGATATTTCTAAGGAGCCTCTGTTGACTCCTAAAGAAGAGGTCGATCTCGCAATCAAAGCGAAAAATGGAGATGAACAGGCGATAGAAAAACTCATTAAATCAAATTTGAGATTTGTTGTAAGTGTAGCAAAGCAATATCAAAATCAAGGTTTATCACTTAATGATCTGATAGATGAAGGTAATGTTGGATTAATAAAAGCAGTTAAACGCTACGATGTTACTAAAGGCTTTAAATTTATATCCTATGCGGTCTGGTGGATAAAACAATCTATTTTACAAGCTCTCGCAGAAAATTCAAGAATAATAAGATTGCCTTTGAATAGAGTTGGAACTTTATCAAAAGTCAGCAAGACATACTCAAAACTGGAGCAGGAATTTAAAAGAGAGCCCAGCCCTGATGAGATTGCAGAATTACTTGATCTAAATGTAGAGGAAATTAATGAAACTTTTCGGATTAATCAGAAAAAAATTTCTTTAGATGCACCTATAAACAATGAAGAGAATTCATATATTGAAACGTTTAGTAATGAAGATTCTCCGCCTCCTGATAGAGAACTAATTCGAGAGTCTCTTAAAGAAGAGATTGAGAGCGCTATTAAAATTTTAAGTCTTAGAGAGCAAGAAGTTATTAAATTATATTTCGGAATTGACTGTGAACAACCGCATACACTCGAAGAAATCGGAGATAAATTTAACTTAACCAGAGAAAGAGTCAGACAAATTAAAGAAAAAGCTTTAAGAAGACTCAGACGCTCTAAAATCAGTTCAAAGCTTAAGCAATATTTAGGTTAGTATGCACAAACTTTTTACAGTTACATTTATTTTATTAACATTACTTTTCTACTCTTGTTCATCAATTACCTCAGTTGAGCGATATAATAAAACTAAACAAGAATCTGAAAAACATTCTGATATCCGATTCACTTCTGAGAATGATACTTCTTATTTCGCTGATGATGAAGATCTTTCGGAAGAACTTGACCCAAGTGACATTCCAGATAATACAACGGATTATGATTTGTCTGAATTATTAAAGAAGATAAAAAATGAAAATGCAAATAGTAATTCAGAAGAAGTAACTGAAACAGAAGCATTTCTAATGGAGATAGTAAAATATTTTAAAACTCCATATAAGTTTGGAGGCAATTCACTAAAAGGGATAGATTGTAGTGGTTTTACCCAGTCAATCTATAAAAATGTTTTGGATTTAGAATTAAATAGATCAGCTCGTGAACAATATCGTCAAGGTGAAGTGATAGAAGATAAGAGTGAATTGAAATTCGGTGATCTTGTTTTTTTTAATACTCGCAGACGAGTCAGACCAGGTCACGTAGGTATTTATCTCTGGGACAATCTTTTTGTTCACGCGAATATAAAAAGAGGAGTTACTATCAATTCACTCGATGAAGATTATTATTCGAAAAGATATATGGGTGCAAGAAGAATTAAACAAACCGAATTTGAATAATCCTTAATTAAAGTTTTTTACTACCTCTAAAAATTTTCCCGTCTTTCAATTATCAACTCTAAACTTTTTTTATCTCCTTCCGAAAATAAAAGTGAATTTGAATTTGTTCTTTAATAAAGTTTAGAAATAAAAAAGCTAAACATTAATTTCAACGCTCCGATAATTAAAGTAGAAATTAAAATTGTTCTTTCATAATTAAACAACAAATAAGCAAGGATGCTTATAATAATCAACAAACAAATTACAAGGAGGTAGTTATGCCATTTCAAATTAACACCAATTTGGATGCACTTAGTGCATACAATGCTTTAGCAAAAGTTTCAAACCAAACTGCAAAAGCACAAATCCGTTTAGCCACAATGAAAAGAATCAACAGTGTTGGCGATGACACTTCAGGTTTCAGAGTGGGCAAAGAATTAGAGGGTGAAAACCTCAGATACCAAGCTCAGCTTGGGAATGTCGCTTCCGCAAAAAACTGGTTATCTACTGGAGAATCTGCATTGCAGCAA
>CAKZLD010000097.1 GCA_937125135.1 uncultured Ignavibacterium sp. | reverse complement strand
ATTGGAAATTATTCAATTTTTATTTTTAATTCTTCATTCTTAAACCGTGATTTAATATTTATTTCACGCAAAGACGCAAAGATTCGTGTTAATTCGTGAAATTAGTGGCTGAATTGGTCATTAGTCATTATAATCCTTTGTGATAATCTGTGTTATCTGAGGTTTAATTGGTCATTAGTCATTTGTCATTGGTCATTAGCCATTGGTCATTTTTAATTATTAAACCGCAAAGAACGCAAAGAAAATTACGCAAAGAAACGCAACGTTATTTTTGGTCATTAGTCATTGGACATTGGTTATTGGACATTTTTAATTCTTCATTTTTAATTTTTAATTGTACATTGAAAAAAATGATTATGATTTATCAATTTCAATCAAAATCACATTTCGACCTACCTCATATTTAAATCAAGGTTAGCTTAACAAGACAACACAAACATTTTATTAAACAACCTACATAGAAATTAAATGAATTATTGTTTTTGATTTTCAAACTTTGCCTGAAAAAAAATACCTGTCTTTTTTTGAAATGGTTTATTTTAGGCAATGATTTTTTTGAAACTTATTTTCGAATAATGAATCATATTATTCTGAAAAAATTTTATAACTAAAGGAATTTTATTTATGTCAGGAAATAATAATCATTTCAAAGTAGCGATAATAGGTTCGGGTCCTGCTGGTTTAACTGCAGCTATTTACACAGCAAGAGCAAATCTTAATCCAGTGATTTTCGAAGGGATGCAGCCAGGAGGTCAGTTAACAATTACAACTGAAGTAGAAAATTATCCCGGCTTTGAACACGGTATTCAAGGTCCTGAGCTGATGGATATAATGAGAAAACAAGCTCACCGATTTAATGCAAAATCAATTTACAAAGACATTACAGAAGTTGATTTTTCAAAAAGACCATTCAAATTAAAATCATACAATGAAGAATTTACTGCTGATGCTGTCATAATCTCAACTGGTGCTTCAGCAAGATTACTTGGATTGGAAAGTGAAGCAAAATATATGGGCTTTGGTGTTTCGGCTTGTGCAACTTGTGATGGTTTCTTTTTCAAAGGTCTGAAAGTATTAGTAGTTGGCGGTGGAGATACTGCAATGGAAGAAGCAAATTTCTTAACCAAGTTTGCAAGTGAAGTAACTGTAATTCACAGAAGAGATGAATTCCGTGCTTCAAAAATTATGTATGACAGAGCTAAGAAAAATCCTAAAATCAAATTCATTACTAATGCTGTAGTTAAAGAAGTTTTAGGGGTTGAAGAAAATGGTAAAAAACGAATGACAGGTGTAATTATCGAAAACACAATCGATAAAACACAAACTCAAATTGAAGCTGATGGATTATTCATTGCAATTGGTCATAAACCAAATACAGCAATATTTAAGAATTGGCTTGATATGGATGAAAATGGTTATCTTATTGTTAAACCGGGTTCGACTTATACAAATATTGAAGGTGTTTTTGCAGCAGGTGATGTAGCTGATAAAACTTATCGTCAGGCAATAACAGCAGCTGGTACAGGTTGTATGGCAGCTTTGGATGCCGAGAGATGGCTTGAAGCTCAGGAATAAATTTTTAGTGGAGAAAATGTTGAAATATAAAGTTCTCTTTTTATTGATAATTTCTTTTAATTTGTTTTCTCAAAAACTTGAGCGACCTAAAATTGTTGTTAGCATTGTCGTTGATATGATGCGTTTTGATGATTTGTACAAATATTACGATTACTACGGAGAAGGTGGATTCAGAGAACTTTTGAAGTCTGGCTCTGTATTTAATTACGCTCACTACAACTATGAACCAACGACAACTGCACCCGGACACGCTTCAATTTTTACGGGTTCCATTCCATATTTTCACGGAATTATAGCCAATGATTTTTTTGACAAATCATCTGAAAAAGTGGTAAACTGTGTTGAAGATAAGAATTATCAATCAGTTGGCTCTGGTGATGAAATCGGAAAATGCTCTCCTAAAAGATTATTGGCATCTACAATAGCTGATCAGATTCGATTATTTTCTGAACTTAGATCAAAGGCATTTGCAATTTCCATTAAAAACAGAGGAGCAATTTTGCCAGGAGGTCATATTGCAAATGGTGCTTTCTGGTACAATAACAAAACAGGTGATTTTATTACTTCTTCATATTATATGAATGATTTACCTCTGTGGATTAAAAAATTCAATGAGAGAAAACTCGTCCAAGACTATATGAAAAAAGGATGGGATTTATTTCTCGATAAAGATTCATATTCTTCAAGTCCTGCTTATAATGGTGAAATTCCACCTGATATTTTTAAAAGTAGTCAGAATTCATTCCCTTATACTTTTAATCATTTGACTAACGAAGAAAAAAACAACCTATTTCAGTTTACTCCTTATTCAAATCAAATATTAGTTGAATTTGCAAAAGATTTAATTGAGAATGAAAATCTGGGGCAGAATTCTTTTCCTGATTTCCTTTCAGTAAGTTTTTCTTCTACAGATATAATTGGTCATGCCTGGGGAAATTTTTCAAAAGAGTCAATGGATGTTTTTATAAGACTTGATCGGAATTTAGCAGAGTTAATTTCTTATCTTAATCGGAAGTTTGGTCAAAACAATTATCCTTTATTTCTTACTTCTGATCACGGAGCAATTGAAACACCTTCATTTCTAAAAAAAGTAAATTCATTAACCAGTGAATTAAAAACAAAACAATTTTATGATTCATTAAAATCCTTTGCGATAAATAAATTCGGTAGTGAAAAGATAATTCTTAATTTTTCAAATCGACAAATTTATCTTGATAGAGATTATATCAACGATCATAATCTTGAATTCGAAGATGTCGAAGATTCATTTGTCAATTATATCCGTGATAACTTCGATGCAATTCAAAGTATTATGACTCGTTCGGATTTGTAGAGATCAATTGGAAATAGAATACCTCAAAACACTTTATTGAATGGTTGGAATCCTTCTGTTTCAGGAGATATTATTTTTAACTTGAAGCCCGGATATCTTAATAATTATATGAAAGCAGGAACAACTCACAGTTCTGCTTATTCATATGATACACACGTTCCACTTATTTTTTATGGATGGCAAATTCCGGCAAAAACTATAAATCATCAGGTTTATATCTCTGACATAGCCGCTACAGTTGCGAACTTATTAAAGATAAATCAACCAAGTGCTTTTATTGGGATTCCGTTATCAATTTATTGGGAGGATTAAATTACTTTATCTCCCAGCCATAATCGAAGTATTCAGCATTGACTTGATTATCTTTAATTCGAATCAGAACAAAACCCTCTTGTAATCCCTGATTTTCTCCAAGCCACCATCTTCCGGAAACTGCACCACCTGTTATGAACTTAATTCTGTTTTGAATATTCAATTCTTCGTAATAATGCAGATGACCTTGTAAAACTAACTTTAAGTTATGTCTTTTAAATAATTCAATAACTTCTTTTGCGTTTTCAACTACCAGGCCTCTTTCATTCGCAACCATTGAGCCGCCTCTAATCTGACTGAGTGTTGTTATGAGAGGAATATGAGTTGAAATTATAAGCAACATCGTAGTGTCAGTTTTACTTAATTCATCTTTGAGCCAATCTATTTGTTCCTGATTAATAAAACCGAAATACTTCCCCTTTTCAGGAATTTCTTCAATTGAATCAAGGATAAACACTTTAATGTTTTTATAAGTAAACGAATAATAGGTTTTACCAAGTCTGTTTTGATACATCACTTTTCCGAATTCTTTGTGATCTCTTGGCACATTACTTTTTTCATACCATCCAAAAACATCATGATTACCGATTGTATTATAAACGGGAGCATTTATCTTTTTTGTCATATCAACATAAATATTAAACAAACTATCAGCTCTGTCGTATCCTACTCCCAAAGCATCGAAGATTAAGTCGCCACCTGTTATAACAAACTCAGGATTCAATTCATTGATTGATGCAATTGCTTTATTAAAACCTTCAATGCCATTTCTCTCCGGTTGTACGTGAATATCAGTGATGAAAGCAAAAAATATTTCCTCACTCGAGTTTGATTGAGCAAGAGAAAAAATTGAAGTGAAGTAAATAATTAAAACTGTAAGCAAAGTCTCAATTCGCATAATAGGTTTCATAATTAAATCCTCTAATTTGTTTCGTCAAAAATAATGACTTAACAGGCAGATTTCGCTTTATTTAAAAATTATTAGCATTTAAATAATATTAGTTTTTTCCTAATAGAAAACTCCATCATTTGATCAGATTTTAGTCAATTTGAGTTATAAATAAAGGGACTCATTTTTAACTTAATTAATTTATTAGGAATCTTTTTCTATTCTACAATTAAATAAGTGATGAAATAATTTTAGAGCGATAATAATATTATTCGTCCTCGATATCACTATAAAATGCGAGTTTGAATAACACTTCACATAAAACTATATTTACCAACCAATTTTTAATAATTTTGCGAGAATGGCGGAATTGGCAGACGCGCTAGACTTAGGATCTAGTACCGAGAGGTGTCGGGGTTCGAGTCCCCGTTCTCGCACTTTAGATTTAATAAATTAATGAGGTTACTTTGGAGTTTAATTTAAGTCAGATTAACGATTCTGTAAAAGAAATTGAAATAAAACTTTCCTATGATGAAATTAAAGATGAGTTGACTAAAGAAGTTAAGAAAAGAACTCAAAACCTTCAGATTGATGGATTCAGGAAAGGAAAGGTACCCCAACACATTATTAAAAAAATGTTCGGTGATTCGTTGGAATATGAGGCATCTGAAAAAATTGCAAACACTTTTTTCTGGAATATCATTGACCAAGAAAAAATCCGTGTTCTTGATAAGCCCGTAATGACTCACCTTGATTTTAAAAATGGTGAAAAGCTTGATTTCAAAATTAAGTTTGAAACCCTCCCGACATTGGATGTAAAAGAATACACTGATTTAGAAATAGAACTTCCTGATTATCAGGCAACAGATCACGAAGTTGAACACGAAATTGAACATATTCTTGAAGCTAACAGACAATTTGAAGTTGTTGAACAAGTTGGAGAAGAAAGAAATTTTGTGCTCGATACTGAAATTATAAGAACAGATGAAGAAGGAAATTTATTAGAGAATGTTAAGCCTGAAAACCTCTCTATTGATCTTTCAAAAGATACAGTCCATCCCGATATAATTGAAAAATCCAAATTTAAAAAAGTGGGGGAGTCATTTCAGTTTCATTTTTCAGATGAAAAACAAAGAAGTGATTCAGAAGAGTTAAATTCTGAAGGTGAAAAATTTTATTATCAGGTTAAAATTTTGGGGATTAAAAAAGTTATCACTCCTGAATTAAATGAAGAACTCATCAAGAAGATTACCAAAGACAGAATCTCTAATCTTGATGACCTTAAAAAAGATATTAAAGAAAATATTCAGAAGTATTATGATCAAAGATTTGATGAATTGCTAAAATTAAAACTTATTAGTGAGATTGTTAAAAGAAATGACTTCTCACCACCTCAGGCATTAATTGATAATTTGCTTGAGCAGTATCTTAAAAATGAGGAAGAATATTATAAGAAAAATAAAATGTTCTTTAACCGGGAAGAAGTATCAAAACGATTGCTGAAAAATGCTGAAAACGAAGTTAAATGGTACTTGATACGCGATGAAATAATAAAGAAAGAAAATATCAGCATTACGGATGAAGAGCTTGAAGACGAAGCAAAAAAAGAAGCTGAAAAAACTGGATTGCCAATTGATAAACTGGTTAACTATTACAAGTCATCAAATCAGCTTGACGCAATGCTGGAAAAGAAACTTTTTGATTTTTTAGTTGTTAAGAATATTATTAAAAAAGTAAACCCTGAAAATTTTAACAAGAAAGTAGAAACAAATGAGTAATAAAATAGAAATTTTTAATCAGTTAGTTCCTTATGTAATTGAACAAACTGGTCGCGGTGAACGTGGAATGGATATTTACTCTCGTCTTTTGCGAGAGAGAATTGTTTTTATCGGAACTGCGATTGATGACCATATTGCAAGTTTAACAATTGCTCAACTCATTTTCCTCGAAGCTGAAGATCCTGAAAAAGATATTCATCTCTATATAAATTCTCCCGGCGGCTCTGTTACTGCTGGTTTGGCAATTTACGATACAATGCAATTTATCAAACCAGATATTTCAACTATATGTGTTGGTATGGCTGCAAGTATGGGTGCGATATTATTAGCAGGCGGAAAATCAGGTAAAAGATTTTCGCTTCCGCATTCTAAAATTATGATTCATCAACCGTGGACGCAAGGAATTGGTGGACAGGTTACAGATGTGGAAATTCATACAAAAGAAATGTTGAAGACTAGAGAAACTCTTTATAATATTTTATCAAAACATACTGAGAAATCATACGAACAAATTGCTAAGGATTGCGATAGAGATTATTTCCTCACTGCAACAGAAGCTAAAGAATATAAGTTGATTGATGATATTATAGATAAGCGACCAAATAAGAAATAAATGTTAAAGTTTTTCTTATAGGTATTGTTTAATGTCATGCTGAGAATGTCGAAGCTTTATTTTAGATTAAATTGTCAGTCTTTTAACCAACTCGACTTGCATCGGGTAACCTCAGACTAAATGATTTAACTTTTTGAGATAGCTTTAATTATTTTAATTTCCATCTTTACTATGCTCAACAGATTTAATTTTTACTTATCAATTTTACTTGCAGCTCTCTTTATTAATTCTGTTGTTTTAGCACAAAGAATTGATCCGGATTTATACAAAAAATATTCTGAATATCTTGAGAAATATTATCAGATTAAAAGAATACCATCCATCTCTGCCGGAGTATTAAAAGATGGAATAATTCAATGGTTAGACGCAAAAGGTCAGATTGATTTAGAAACTTTCACTCCAGCAAAACCTTCATCTCTTTACAGAATTGCTTCAATCACCAAAGCAATAACCGCAGTTGCAGTTATGCAGCTTTATGAAAAAGGTTTGATCGATCTAGATGCAGATATAAGTACTTACGTTCCTTATTTCCCTAAAAAAAAATGGAATGTTACGGTTAGAAATTTATTAACACATACCGGTGGAATTCGTTCATATAAAAATGAAGAAGAATTTAACAGTAAGATGTTTTATTCATCAACGAAAGAAGCTGTAATGACTTTTGCTAACGATGATTTGATTTTCGAACCCGGTACAAATTATAATTATTCATCTCTTGGTTACTCTCTTCTTGCTGCAATGATTGAAAATGTTACAAAAATGAGTTTTGAATCTTATCTCCGAAAAGAAATTTTTCAGGTTGCAAATATGAAATCAACGCGTGTTGATAAGCAGCGTGAAATTATTTTTGAGAGAGTTAAAGGTTATGATAAATCACCTGACAGAAAATTTATCAATTCCGCTCTAGCAGATTTGAGTATTAAAGTTGCTGGTGGTGGATTGATTTCAACTACAGAAGATATTCTTCTTTTTGCAAAAGCTGTTTTAGAGGGAAAGCTGATTTCAAAAACAACTTTGGAAATGATGACTAAGCCGGTGATTTTGAAGAATGGTAGAAGATATAATTATGGTTTCGGATTTTCTCTTTCTGATCCGAGTGATTCATTGACGTATTTCGGACACGATGGAAGAGGAACAGGATTTGTTAGCGGTCTGATAATCGAACCTTCATCAGCAACTGCAACCGTTTTTTTTATCAACCTCAGGGATAGAAATCTTGGAAATCCTGCGAGAGATTTGTTATTAATTTCCAAAGGATTTAATAATATTACAATCACTCAAACTGTTTCCGATTTCCTTTTTGATAAATACTATTCAGGTGGAATTGATTCAGTTATTTCTTCTTTTAATTTTATTTATGACAACAATAAAAACGAGTTTAATCTTTCTGATGAAGAATGTGCTTATTTTGGACAAGCTTTGATTGAAATCAGATCTATTGTTGATGCTATAAGATATTTAAGAATGTTAAACAGAAAAATTCCCACTTCATTTCCTGTGTTAAAAGCTCTTGGAAATGCTTATTTCAGAGACGGTAACAACGGCTTTGCGTTGAGATTTTTTAGGGAAGCTCAGTTAATTAATCCTAACGATTCGCAGGTGAACAGAATGATCAATGTTCTTACGCGAAGATAAAAATGAGAAAAAATATATGAAAAGAAAGATTATCATTATCGGTCCTACTTATCCTTACAGAGGAGGAAATTCTCTGTTTGTTACTTTTCTTTATGATGCACTATCCGAAAATTATAATGTTCAAGTACTAAACTATAAATTGCTTTATCCAAACATACTTTTCCCTGGCAAAACTCAATTTGATTTAAGTAATGAAGTAAAAAAAATAGAAAGTATCAGATTAGTTAACTCGATAAATCCAATCAGTTGGTTCGAAGTTGCGAAGTATATTAACAAAGCTAATCCTGATTTGGTTATTTTTGATTGGTGGCATCCGTTTTTCGCTTTTTGTCATTTTACAATTAGTTCGCTACTGAAAAAAGAATTGAAAAATAAAGTTGTATTCATTCCCGAAAACTTTATTTCACACGAAAAAAATCTTTTTGAAAATGTTTTAACAAGAATTGGTCTTTCAAAAGCTAAATATTTCATTGCTCTTTCTCATAAAGTTGAGAATGATTTAAAGTTAATTGCGGGCGGTCGGAAGATTTTTCGTTCTGAACTTCCAGTTTATAATCATCTTGCAGGGGAGGTAACTCAAGTTGATGAGATTCGTAAAAAATTTGGTATAAATCAGAATGAAAAGGTTTTACTCTTTTTTGGTTACATCAGGAAGTATAAAGGTTTGGACTTACTCTTAGAAGGCTTGAAAATTCTCATTGATAAAGCTGAGCATTTAAATCTGAAACTTTTGGTTGCAGGTGAATTTTACGATGATAAGAAATTTTATCTTGAGCTTATAAATAAATTCAATCTTCAAAACTTCGTGCAGATTTTCGATGAATATATACCAAACGAAAAAGTGAAAGAGTTTTTCATTGTTTCTGATTTAGTTGTTCTTCCTTACAGAAGTGCTACTCAAAGTGGAATACTAAATTTATCTTATGGCTTTAATAAACCAGTTGTCATTACAGATGTTGGTGGATTATCGGAATTTGTTATTCCTGAAAAAACAGGAATCATCGCAAAAGAATCCACGCCTGAATCAATCAGTGATGCTATTTTGAAATACTTTGAATTATCAGGTCAAGTTGATTTTAAAGTAAATATAAAAGAGTATTGTGAGAAGAACAGTTTTAAAGACTTCAAAGAGATAATTGATAATATCTTTAAAGAGATATCAGAATAGAACTCAATTAACCTTCAACACTACCATCGTCATATCGTCGTGCTGCTGAGTTTTGCCTATAAATTTTTTAACCTCATTTACTAAAATTTCTAGTAGTTTTTCGGAAGATTCATAAGAATATTGATTAGCAATTTGAATGATTTTTTCTAATCCAAATTCTTTTTCGTTTTTATCCATTGCTTCGGTAAATCCATCAGTGTAGAAAATAAAAGTTTTACCTTTGCTTAAAGTTTCAGTGTGATCTTCAATCACTTGTTTAAAAAGAGCACCTTTCTCTAATCCGAGTGCTAATCCATTTGGTGAAACTAATTTAGAATTACCAGAAGGCTCTACAACAATAACTGGATTATGTCCCGCCCGTGCAATTTTGATCTCATTTTTTTCAAGATCTATAATTGAATAAATCATACTGATAAATCTTCCACGGTCAACATTTTCATAGAAGAGTTCATTCATCTCAGTTAAAACTTTGGCAGGGGAATCAGATTTTTTAGCAATTGCTTTAATAAATCCTTTCGTCAAAGTCATATAATAAGATGCTTGTGTTCCTTTGCCAGAAACATCACCAATGACAATTCCTAATTTATTTTCATTGATTCTTATGAAATCGTAATAATCACCTCCAACCTCAAAAGCAGGAATACAAATCGAAGCAATCTCAATGCCTTTTAGTGAAGGATTTTTCTTCGGTAAAAAACTCGCCTGAACAATTTTAGCAATCTCAAGTTCTTTTTTAAGTCTCTGTCGTTCTGTGATATTCTCAACGAATTTTGGAGCTAAAGATTCAAAATCAATATCTTTATCTCGCTTTAATATCAAAATAAATCCAAATGACATTAATAATATCGAATAAATTATAGCTTCATTAAACTTATAATTGTATAAACTGCTTCCTTCAAATACGCTGACCTTCATTAAAAACAAGAAAAATAAAAACGAAAATACTGTAGTAAGTATATCAGTTCTGATAAGAATAATTGAAACGATTAAACCAGTTACAAAACTCAGAAAGATACTCAGGTAAAGAGGTGTAAATCCATAGTAAAAGAACAATGAAAAAAATAATGAATTTATAATTATAAAAGCTATTTCATCTTTTATGAATCTCTTTATACTTCCGGATATAAAAAAGATCAGAACT
>CAKZLD010000096.1 GCA_937125135.1 uncultured Ignavibacterium sp. | reverse complement strand
AGAAAACTATTTTTAAAATTCCTTTCAACAGCTTGTCATTATAAATTTCGTAATAATTCTGTAGGACAGAATTTATTCTGTCAAAATGTGACAAATAAATTCTGTCAAAAAGTGCTGTAAAAAAACACCTGACAGACTAAAGTCCATCCTACAGGTAATTTATTAACTCTTCTTCTTTCCTAAAAATGTTTTTCCATCTTCACTGAGATTTCTCAAATATTTTTCAGGATTGCTTGTGAACTTTGTTTCACAACCAGCACAGCAGAAAGCATAAAGCTTACCTTCGTATTCTACCTTAGCACCTTCAACATCAACCGGATTGCCCATTACAGGACAAACTGCATTGAACACTGTTAATTCCGTTTTGGTTTCTGTTGTCGTTTTGTTATCAGAAGTTTTTATTGCATTAACATCGCAATGATTTTTTTCTGTAACAGAACTTGTTTCAACCTGCTCAGTTGATGATTTTTCGTAAGTGCTTTTATCCTTTGTACAGCAGGCTTTCTGAGCATAACTGAAAGTTCCTGCTAACATTAAAAATGAAACAAGAAAAATAATTTGTTTGAACATAGTACCTCCTTTTTGTTTTTTGTTTTGTTTATTAAAGAATACTCAATCTTAATCCGAAATAAAATTTTCTTCCTTCTATTGGTCCCCAAACGAGAGAAGCATCAAAATAATTCCCAAATGGTTCGTTTGAAGATATAATCGGATTCGCTTGTTTGAAATCTGTAAGATTTTCTACTCCAAAATACAAATCCAGAAAATCAATTTTCTTAGTAATCTGTGCATTTATATTTGTAAATGAACCGAATGTTTCATCTCTTTGATAATCAGATGGATTTTGCTTTGTCGAAGGAATTCTTCCACCACCATTTATCAAAATCGAAGTGTCAAAAAGCCAGTCACGATTTTCTGAAGCATAAGAAACTGTAACAAGTCCCTTAAATTTACTTACTAAAGGTTTTGATAAAAGTTTATCATTTATCTGAGTTTTTACATCAGAATATCTTACAGCTGTAAAAACATCAAATCTGGGAAATAGTTCGTAAGCTAATTCCAATTGATAATTGTTAGAATACGATTTACCAACGAGATTAAAAAATCTGACTTCCCTTACATCTGAATCAATATCAACAACAGTCTGTTTAATAAAATCTGTTCTGTAAAATTCCGCAGTTACTCTTAAATCTCTTTCGTTGATATTAAAATATCTTGTGAGATTGAAACCATAATTCCAGCCTTCTTCATAAGTGGGTTTATCAATTATTTTGAAAGTTCTTGAACTCACAAAATAATTCAGGTTTTCTGAAAATAGATTTACAGAGCGATATCCTTTTCCGCCTGATAATCTTAATTCCGTATTACTGTCAAGATCAAGTTTAAAATGTAGTCTCGGAGTAAAGAAAGTTCCATAAACATTATGGAAGTCAACTCTTGCTCCGGGCATTATGGCGATTTCATCTATCGGACTGTATTTGTATTCAGCGAAGATTCCGGGACGCTTTTCATTTCTCTTCAAATCAAATTCATTTAATTCTTCTTTGTATTCGTCATAGACAAAGCTCAAACCCGTTTTGATTGAATGAGTTTCGTCCAATGAACTTGTCTGAAAAATCACATTCGCAAAAAATGATTTCTGAGTTGCGTCATATTTTCTCAATCCAAAAATAGATTTCTGATTATGAAATTGAACATTCGTGATTATTCCCAAACTTGTGTTTGTAATCTCATCGAAAATAAATCCATTTTTTGCAAACAACTCAAGTCTTTTTGTATTTATATCAATGTCATATCTGTGTCCCTTATGTTGAGAATTATCAGTATGACTTGAGTTTATCTGTCCACCATTTCGCTCTTCATTCAAAACCTGAAAACCGAAAATGGATTCATAGCCTGAAAAAGAATTA
>CAKZLD010000095.1 GCA_937125135.1 uncultured Ignavibacterium sp. | reverse complement strand
AGTTTATCTGTCCACCATTTCGCTCTTCATTCAAAACCTGAAAACCGAAAATGGATTCATAGCCTGAAAAAGAATTATATTTCCATCTGTTCATAAAGTTGATTTGTTTCAAATCCGGCTGATCTCTGAATGAATCTCCATTATGATCCATAGACTTAGTAGTAAAATTAGAATGAAGCAATAAAGTCGTACTCAATTTATCAGAAACATCAATTGTCGCATTTCCATTCAAGTCAGTTCTGTAACCAGAGCTTTGAAAAAGATTGAAATAATATTTTTCTAAGTCTGTTGGTTTTTTGTAATCAATATTTATTTGCCCGGCAATAGATTCGTAACCATTTACAACAGAGCCGGCACCTTTGGATATACTGATAGAAGTCATCCAAGGACCCGGCACATAATGAAGTCCGAAAATATTTCCAATCCCTTTCAAAGTTGGCATATTTTCAAATAGAACCTGAGTGTAAATTCCTGCTAAGCCAAGCAAATGAATTTGTTTTGCTCCTGTTGCTGCATCCTGAAATTGAACATCAACAGAAGCATTTGTTGTAAAACTCTCCGAAAGATTACAGCAAGCTGCTTTGAGTAATTCTTTTTTAGTGATAACTTCTGTTGGTTTAACTTCAAGTGCATCAATATATTTTGATAAAGAAGTACCGACAACAACTACTTCATTCAATTCTCTATTCATTGAAAGCACTATTTCCAAATCTTGCACGGGATTTTGAATTACAATTGTGTCAGGTTTATATCCGATATAACTTACAATCAATTGCTGTGGAAAACTCTCCGGATTTTTCAAACTGAAAAAACCCTCTGCGTTTGATGTTGTTCCGATTTGAGTTCCATTCCAAAAAATATTTGTTCCAACCAATGGAATTTTATTACCTTTTTCGTCAAGCTCATAAACGATTCCGGAAACATTCTGACTATACGTTTTGATGAATGACAAAATCATTAATATCATTATTGTTTTAATTTTCATAGTACACCTCGAATGTTAATTGATACAATAATTCCCGCTGAACTACTAATTCAGCGAAAGTAATTATCATTAAGAGAGAATTAACAAACGGGTGTATCTATTTTTAATTGATGAATAAAACAGAGCAGATCTCTGCCAAAAGAAATGGATACGGGATCGTTATTTTGAACTAATCTTTTTTGAGTGAAAGATTTGTGAGAAATTTCAAAATCATCAATCAATGAAAATTCGATTAGTCCCAACAAAATTTTATTTTCAACGGGCGGATAAAGAAGCTCTTCAATTTTTTTCAAATCAGAAAATGAAGTACAGCACTCTTCTGAAGCGGAATAACCTATCTGAACTGATTCTGCTTTTTCAGATTCACAGCAATATGTTTCGACAACAATAGTTTCTAATTCACCACAGCAGTTCTCAACCACTTCTGTGGTTTTCTCCATATCACACTTAGGAACTTCAATTAAGGAAATCATATTGACATTGTGTGAAAAACAAACGTGCTTAAAAACCTCAACACCAGAAGTTCCTAAAATCAGTGAAATTATAATTGAAAAAGCTAAAATATTTTTAAGTAATCGAGTCAAATGCTAAACGTTAATTGTTTCTGTGGCTAAAATAAGAGAATTTGTGAAAAAATCAATAGAATTAATTAGGCAAGCTCCAAATTTCGGTAAGTGTTGTTTTAGAGAATCAAAATCAAAGATTAATAATTTTTACGGAAGCAATGCTTTTTTCCCTTCGTGAAAATTGGCTGACTTGATATTAAGCCAGCCATTTGAAATTAAAAATTAAAGTTTTCTATTTCATTAAAACTAATTTTTTAGTCTCTCTGAAAATTTCGGTCAAACTACTTTCTTTTTCTTTCACTGTAAGTTGATAGAAATATACTCCGCTCGGCAGAGAAAAATTAGGCAAAAACTTTATCGAATGAACTCCTTCAAAATAATAACCATCTGCTATATTACTGACTTCCTGCCCCAACAAGTTAAATAACTTAATTGAAACATAACCCGAATTTGACATTTGCCATGAAATTGTAGTTGATGGATTAAACGGATTTGGAAAAGCATCAAATAGTTTTATCTCTGTTGGGATTAAATCACTATAATTATCAAACACACTCAGAGGGATTCCGTTCGAATTACTTGCCCCGGGACTTGAAACCAAAAAGAAAATAAAGTTTCCGGTTCCATCAACAGCTCTTCCATAGGAAGTGTCAGAATACTGATATCCGAATGATAAAGTGTCAACTGGAGTCAAGCCATCTGGACCGAACAATCCGATTGCCTCTCCATTTCTGCTCAAAGCAAAAGCAAGATGACGAACTCCATTTGATGGTGAATCATCTGCCCAAAGAAGCATAAATCCACCTGCAGGTATTGTAGTTGAGTCAGGTCGGTTTGACGGAATTCTGTGTTTTGTTGGAGTATTGAGATTATCAGTCATATACCAACCACCAATATTAACCGGGTTACTGCTGGGGTTATAAATTTCAATCCAATCTTGTGGAGTTCCCTGCGGTGATGGGAATAATGTGTTAAGAGCCATAAACTCATTGACTTTTAATGAAGGATAAATGTTGTAAGTCATTGCAGATGTTGTTAATCCCTGAGAATATGTGTAACTACTATTGAATGACCAGATTTTATAAAAATATTTTGTGCCTGCAATCAGATTAGAATGAAGATAAGTTGTTGCTCCGCCTTCATAAATAACTCTGCCACCACCTTGAATCAAGTCACCCACATTGTACGAACCTGATGGATTACCAAAAACTGAATCAGTTGAAAAAGCAATTAGAACATCATTGTTAGAAGAATTTTTCTGCCAGTTTAATCTGATACTGTTTGCCGAGATAGTAGAAGCATTGATGAAAGCAGGATTTGCAACAATACCAGCCTGACTACTTCCTCTTACTTTTATATTATCCAAAATAAATTCATCTCTTTGACCTGATCCGGAAATATCATCACCATACCATCTTAAATAAAAAAAAGAATTAGGTGAAATTGAGATTCCTGTAATTGTAGCAGCTTTATTTCCAACAAACACAACTCCAAGTTGATCCGGATCTGCGGGCGATGTGTAATTTAATTCCGGTATGTTGATATAATTATTGTGATCGGATGAATATGAAAAATTGAAGTAGTTCGATCTTACCTGATCGTTTCTGATAAATAAATCATAAGAAATTGAAAGAGAAGTAATTGTTTGATTTGTGTTATTTTTTATTCTTAAAGTAAGTGTTCCGGGAGTCCAATGGTCGCTTGTCGGTTGAATCAGAAACCTGATATTACCATTATCATCAAGAGCATAAAGTCCGTTTCCGCTTGCTGGTCCTGTAATTAAACCACCGGTGTAGAAAGTTCCGGGAGTGTTTTGAGTTCCACCAAATTCCAAATCACCGCTTGCTGAACCAGTTACTGCCCACATTAACGAAGATAATTCGCCCGGCTGTGGATTTGGCTGAAATCCTAATCCGGCATATCCTGTGAAATCAATAACGTAATCAGTGTTTAATTGATTTATGTTTAACTGTCCGAAAGATGAATATGCATAGCAAATAACTATTGCTAAAAATAGTTTTGTTTTCATAGAAAATTCTCTCATTATTTATTCCTAAAATACGAACTTACATTTTATCTGAAAGCTTGAAACTTCTTTGATAAAAAATTTTACAATTATTTAAAGCGATTTTCTGATTTTAATTTTAGCAAAATAATATCTTGCTAATCAAACAAATTCAGTTTATATGAAAGAAAAATTATTAGCACTTGCAATTTTACTTCTCTCTGCTTGTTCAACAAGATTTTATCTTACAGATAACATAAATCTTGTTCAGATTGAGCCAATCGCCGTTTTTGGTGAAGATCTGAAACTTCCTGATGCAATAAATACAGATGCAAACTCAAACATTTACGTCGGTGATATTGGAAGAATTTTAGTTTTTACTCCTGACTTTAATTTCCTCAAATCAATAGGTCAAAAAGGAAGCGGACAACTTGAGTTTTTTGACGAAGTAAAAGGTATTGCAATAGATTCAAAAGGTAGGATAATTGCTGTTGATGAATACAATTACAGAGTTCAAATCCTCTCGAAAGATGGAGTCTTTCTCAAAGAGTTTGGCAAGAGAGGATGGCAGGATGGTTCATTCATTGACCCGCAAGGAGTTTGTGTTGATGATGAAGACAACATCTATGTTACAGATGCTCACAAAATGAATGTTCAGAAATTTAGTTCTGATGGAGAGTTTATACTTTCATTCGGAGGAAAACCCTACAGATATGAATATACTGAAATGCATAAAGTTGATTCCAAAGTAATGGGAAAAGCTTTTTCAAAGTTTGATGGAATTGAATGTATCGCTTACTACAACGGAAAAATTTTCGTATCAGAAGAGAATAATGGAATGATAAAAGTTTTTGATAAATCCGGAAATTTTCTGTATTCGTTTGGCGGGCAGGGAATTGGTAAAGGAAAATTCCACGATCAAACAGAAGGATTGGCTTTTGATAATGATGGATTACTCTATGTTGTTGATGAAGGTAAATCAAGCACAGGTGCGGTTCAGGTTTATGAAGCCTCAGGAAAGCAGTTGTTGGTTTTTGAATCAACTCATCCTTTTGCAAGTCCTGATGGAATTGCTATTGATAAAAAGAGAGATTTATTGTTCATAACTGATCAAAATAATTTCAGAATTCAGGTATTCGACTTAAAACAAATTAAATCAAAAATCAAAAAATGAAATACATTTACAACATCATAACTATTGTTTCAATTTTCTTTTTAATTTCAAGTTGTGTTAGCAGGAATGATTCGGACAATCCACTCACTCCTGAATCGTTGATTAACACAGGAACTTCAAAATTATATGTAAATGAAGTTTACGCTGCAGGCTCACCAGATTGGGCTGAAATCTATAACGATTCAGATCAACCTATTAGCATTGCTGGTTATTACATCAGTGATAATTTCTCCGAGCCACTGAAACAGAAAATTAATTCCGGTATCGTCCCTTCGAAAGGATTTCTTGTAATTGATTTAACTGCTTTCGGATTAAGTCAGCAAGGCGAACAAATTCTGTTATCGGACTCCACTGGCAAAGCTGTTAATGGATTTTCATTTCCGGCACAAACTCCTGAAAAATCTTTCGGAAGATTTCCTGACGGCTCTGCAAATCTGACTTTTATGAAACAGACAAAAGGTCGTCCTAACGATACTACATTCTTCCAGCCACCAGTTGATGTTGTAATCAATGAAATTTACGCTCTTAATCCTGATTGGATTGAATTATTTAACAAGGGCAATTCAAGAGTTGATTTGAGTGATTATTATCTCTCCGATGATTCTACTAATCTTACAAAATATAAAATACCTTCAGGCACATTCATCGAGCCGAGAGGTTTTCTTGTATTTGAAGAAAGTCAATTCGGATTTGGTTTATCAAGTAGCGGCGAACCTGTTATTCTTTCAAATCGCTCTGCAAATGCAGTTGATAAAATTATTTTCGGATTGCAAACCGCCGGCAAAAGTGAAGGAAGATTACCCGATGGCGGTCAATGGAATAAAGATTTAACTCCTACTAAAAATGCCCCAAACAGGAGATAAAATGAATTTGAAAAATAATCTCATCATATTACTACTACCTTTATGTTTTTTAATTGAATTATTTCCTCAGACAGTTGAATTTGGCGGACAAATTCGATTAAGGCGTGAGATTGAAGAAAACTTTTTACTCGATTCTGCTTCTGCTGGAATTTATAAATATCGTGATTTCAGACAGCGTTCAAGATTACACACTTTATTGAGAATGGAAAAAGTTGTTCTTTTCTTCGAGATTGAAAACAATTCTCGTTGGGGCTTGAGAACCAATACTCCAAATACTTCAAAAGACGAACAGCAATTAGATGAAGCAGGCGAAATTTATATCAATAATGTTTTCATTGATTTGCCAGTTCCTTTTATCTCAAATTATTTTGAAAATAATATCCGAATTGGTCGGCAGTATTTTATTCTCGGTGAAGGATTGATAATTGACCGTAACAGCGATGATGCTCCTGATGTTTATGATGGAATTAAATGGACTGTAAATTTTAATGAAGTTCTTAATTCTCAATTTCTTTTTATTCAGGATTTTCTTGCAAGACCAACTCGCTCCAATCGGAAAACAGATCAACGTGGAAACAGGACTCTCTATGGAGTTATTCTAAATTATATTATTCCTAATAACGCATTTACTAATCTAATTTCTTTCAGTCCTTATTTCACACTTCAATCAAACAATGAAAAAAGACCGGCAGCAACAAGTGAAAAAATATTTTACGGAATTTATTCCGAAGGTCAGCTCCCGAAATTCTTGAATGTTCTCGGCATTGATAGAACAAAATTCAAAAGTGAATTTGCTCTACAACGAGGACATAAAATGCTTTCAAAAGAGAAAATTAACTACAACGGAATGGCATTTTATGTTGACCTCAATACAAGATGGATGCTGAAAGGCGGAATTGAATTAAAGTTGAAAGGATTATATCACTACGGCACTGGCGATGATTTATCAACCAAAGATGATGAAACTTTTAGAAGCGATTATCAGAATTACAGACCCGGTGAATTATTCGGTGAAGAAAGAATTGGAAGTAATTTTTATGATGGGCTCTATGGCGATGAAAGAATTGGACGCGGTGGAACGAACATTCAGATTTACAGAATATCTGGTGAAATTGAATGGCGTGAATTTTCTTTTGAAGCCGAATACTTTCACTACACCGCAGCAAAAGTACCGAACAATGTCAGTAATTCAATGGGAGAAGAAATTGATTTATCTTTGAAGTACATTTTTAATAAAAATCTGGAAGCTGGAATAAAAGCAGCGAGATTTTATCCCGGAAATTTCTTCGGAAGAAATATCGAACCTGCAAACAAAGTACAAATGGAATTGAAATTAACTTTCTAACAATCAATAATGAGGTAGAAAATGAAAACTTTAATTACTTTTTTTCTTTTAGTCGTTGCTTATACAGTGATGGCTCAAAATCTCACACAAGTAAATTTTGAAGGTGTGATTGTCCCACAATATATGGCTTCAGGAAATACTACAAGATTACCGATTGTTTACAGAGCTACTTTAACTAATCTAACTCCAAATACAACTTACAGATTCTTTAATCAAATGGCATTAAGATCAGACATTGGAACAACAAATCCGGGTGCAGGAAATCCAATGTTCATTCAGCCAGACAGCTTGAACTATCGTTATACCACAAGCACAAGTTTAACTACTGCCGGCGGTTATGGTACCTTTACAACAAATGCAAATGGCTCATTCACTGGCTGGTTTGCAGTTGTAAATACAGGAAATGCCAGATTCACTCCCGGTAATTATGTAATACCTTCAATTGTAATTGGCGACAACGCAGGTGTTTTATTGGAAAGAAGAGCATTAAATGATTCAATCAGAGTTCTTGGTTTCAGAACAGATGCCACCGATACTTCAGGCACAGGCATCTGGGGAAAATCATTAGCTTTACCGAAAAACATTATATTGCTCTATAACGAAACTGCAGGTACTTCAAAACCATTGACAACCACTTATGTTGAAGATGAAGGAGTTACGGTTGCAAGCACTGTCGCTTTCTATACTGATAGTGTAAATGGCAGAACAGGCAGATGGGGCGCAATTATTCCAAATCTTAATAACAATGGTGTGAGAAGATTTGAACAACGCTCAAGAGTTAATGCTAACATAATCGCTTTCAACACTAATAATGTCGGACTTTGGGGAAGCACTTCAACTGTAAATCCAAACGGCGGTGCTACAAATCCACTTATTATTGATTCTTTAAGTGCTTCTATTCCTGTTGAACTCAATAGCTTCAGTGCTAATGTATCTGGTAATGATGTTATTCTAAGCTGGACAACTGCTTCCGAGTTAAATAATAACGGGTTCTATGTCGAAAGAAAAGCAGTTAATGAAGACTTTTTCAGACAGATTACTTTTGTAAAAGGAAATGGAACATCTTCAGAATTGAATCATTATAACTTTGTCGATAAAAATCTCGAAAGCGGAACATACAATTACAGATTAGTGCAGATTGATTTTGATGGAACTCAGAAAGTTTATAATCTTTCTCAGGAAGTTAACATTGGAACACCAACAGAATTTAAGCTTCTTCAGAATTATCCAAATCCGTTCAATCCGAGTACAACCATTGAATTCACACTATCCAAAGCTGGAAATTATAAAGTTCGTGTTTTTGATTTAACAGGACAGGAAATATCATTACTTGCCGATGGATATTTTCAGGCTGGAAGTCATTTAGTAAGATTTGATGGTAACGGATTATCGAGTGGAATTTACATTACTATTTTAGAAGGCGAAGGTAATTTTTCAAGAATTTTAATGACGCTTTTGAAATAATCAAATTGGGCTGTTCAAAAATCTAATTAGTAATTTAAAGAGTTTAATCATCAAAATTTTTTGGACAGCCCTTTTTACTTAAAAAATCAAATCATTTGTAAGACCTCCTTTAGAGATAGATTAAATAATCCATTCTTTTAGAATTCTCATCTGATTTTTGTCATTTGTCAAATAATTGAAAATTTTTCAATCCTTTGACATTTGTGCCGGTACTTCTGAAGTGGTATGGGGTACTTCTGAAGTGGGAGGGGGTACTTCCGAAGTGGGAGGGGGTACTTCCGAAGTGGTAAAATTAAGAGTTTTTAATATCATATCACTCAAAATTTTTAAAAATCAATAATAAATTTTATAGATTATTGCTA
>CAKZLD010000094.1 GCA_937125135.1 uncultured Ignavibacterium sp. | reverse complement strand
ATAGCAATTGGGATAATATTATCTGATTGAAAGTAAACTAGTGACAAAATAGTTGTTATGTTTATAAAGAGTAATGAAAGGGCTGGTGAGCCGAATTGATTCTTTGAATTTATATAAGCTGATAAAAAAGATGAAACAATTGCAGGAATCATCGTGAGAGAGAAGATTGAAAAAACGATTTTGGTTTTTTCTTCAAGTAATCCTCCCCCCGCATAAAGAAGAAGAATTTGTTCAGAGAAAAGTAAGAAAATAAATACTATTAGCACTGCAAAAATGATAGAGTTTAAAAAAGTTTTTTTTACAAAATATTCTCTGTCCTCTGGATAGCTGACCGACATTTTTGCATTTGCCGGAATAAAATAATTTTGATAAAAGAAAATTGAAATTGTATTTATTGTTAAAGGAATGATTGAAGCAACAAGATAAATTTCATATTCCTTATTTGTTCCATAATAATTTGCGAAAAGTATCTCTCTTAAAAATCCCAAAACTCTGCTTGATAAACTTATCAACGTTACTGTTATCGCAGCTTTACCTATTATGGATTTGCCAAACATTCGTGTCAATTAGTTTTTACATTATTTAATTGAATATGCGTAAAAATCTTGGGTTAGAATATTAATTTTACCCCCAATTTCACTCATTCTGAAAATATTTAACATAAACTTAAAGAACTCCCAGATTACTTTTCGAATAAACCCTTTCAGGTTTTTACTTATTGGACCGTTTTCAAAACATTCAACTTTATTAAATCCAGCGTGCGACAATAACTGAACAAGTGAATTTGGATTAAAAATTGTCTGATGAGTTAAATCACCGTAAATCACAGTTCCCGAAAAAACTCCTTGTCCGTTTGGAGTTCTGATTATAAAAACTCCACCATCATTTAGTTTTTGATAAACAAGTTTTGCAATTTCCAACAGTTCATCCTTAGTAAAATGTTCAATAAAATCAAAAGCAAAAATCATATCAAAACTATTTTGACTGTTTCTGAGAAAATCAATAGCATCTCCTTCAACTACATTATTACCTTTTAACGTTGCAATTTCAATTTGCTCTGATGAAATATCTATTCCTAAAGAATTTTCAAATCCTTTCATTCTCAAATAATTAAGAAGATATCCGGGACCACAGCCCAATTCTAAAATGCTCGCCGACTTATTGTAATTTTTTATTATTGGATAAATTTTGTAATCGTAATGAGCATACAAACTCTTTAGAATTTTATCATCAGCAACAGAAATTTTAGAGTTAAATGATGAGTGATAATTTGAATAGAGAATTTCGCGATGATTTTTTTGCATATAGTAAAAAGAAATATCCTAAGATTTATTTTGGATTTTATTTGCTTTCCACAATGTAATAGCAGACATTAGTAAGAATGCAAAAATACCACCTATGAAACTACCAAATAAAATTCTGGGACTAACTGGTCTTCTAGGAGGAATAGCTGGATCAAGTACTTCTATTGTAGGTAAATCACGGTTTTCTTCAATTTTTTCTTTATAATATTGTTGCTGAAGAAAAGTATAAACTTCATTCTGAATCCTTAATTCTCTGTAAAGTTCAGTTAGTTCTCTTCCAAGCTGAGGAATCAAATTAAAGTTTAATAAAAAATCCTCGTTCTCTGATTCGATTTTTCTGTACTGATCTTTTAACTGCTCTAGTTTTTTCTCAACTGATTGAAATATTTTATCATCTGCTTGAACATTATATCTAAGCAAACCTAATTCAATTTCTGTCCTACTAATTTCCGCTTTAATTTTTGCTGCACTTTCAATTGAAGCTTTTAATTGATCGGGCAAAGAAATCGTTTTATTTTTCTTCTGAAATTCCTGCAATTTTAACTCAACAGAATCAAGTACTGATTTGGTTTGTTTAATTTGTGATTCAAGAAAGATACGTGCCTTTTTTGAACGAGATGCTATTTTTTCATTGTTAATCTTATCAAGAGCTTCAATGAACGTATTCGTTAAAGTTGCAGAAAAATCTCTTCTCTTAGAAAGGTCATCAATGAATAGAGGAAGAAATTTGGATGAATAATCAACTGAAATTTTAATCAAACCTTCTCTGGTTAATTCAACGTTAACCTCTTTGCTTAGTTTATTTGCTGCTTCATAAATATTTTTTTCGTCATATTCATCTTGAATGTTTAGTTTTTTAATAACATACAAAGAAGTGCTTCTACTTTTCAAAATCTCCGCATAAAGTTGTGAACTTGCATTGGATAAACTTGGGCTTAGTAATGAAGTCATGTTTTGTTGAGAAAGAAGACTGCTTAAACCCAATATGGAGGTATTTTTTTCAGGTGGAAGTAAAACTGCAGTGGCGCGAAATGTATGCGGATATACTAACAAAAAAATTAAAAACAGAAAAATTGTTGTAAAAAAAGTTATACTAAAAATTCTTTTCCAATTTGTTATTAAAATATGTAAGATGTTATGAAAATTCATTTTTACCTCGTTGATACTATTACAGCTACAGTTGCAGCGACAACAGCTGCAATCTGACCGACAACTTGCAATGATGTTGTAAACACATCCCAGAATTTCGGTGGAGGAGTTTCTTCAGGTACCCAAATTATATCACCAGGATTTATCGTATTGACATCTTCTGCTTCAACCCACTCTCCGGTATTTGACCTGATTACTCTCACATCTCCTTCGATTGCTCTCCAACCAAATCCACCACTCAACTCAATATAATTCTGCACATTATAATTTTTTCTGAACGGAATATTACCAGGATTAACAACTTGTCCAATTATCGTAACATATTCTTTTTCTTCAGGAATTGTAATGATGTCTCCGGTTCTCAAAACTATATCTTCATCTGTTTTGTTTTTCAGAAACAAATTTTCAAAATCAACAACAACTTTACCAACTTTTTGTCTGGACCTTGCTTTTAAATAATCATATTCATCATCTGTCATTTCTGCTCTTGGAATTAATTTCAATCTTTCGTATTCAGGATCGTTAATTGGGTCACCAATTGTTCTATAAACCGAAGAATTAATTAATGAAGCATTATCCAAAAATCCACCAGCTTCTTTTATTATTTCGCTTAACTTAGTTTTACCTTTTATAATCTTATAGACGCCCGGGTATCTAACCTCGCCGTTAATTGTAACGTATTGTAAATCAAAATATTCAGGTATTTCCCTGACAACAATCATATCATTTGGTTCAATATAAACGGAGTTGTTGGTGATATAATCGTAGCTATAATAAATACTATATTGAGATTTACCATCTTTGTTAAATCTTATAATCTCAATTGAATCTTTAAACGCTTTGAACATTAAACCACCTGCAAGTTCGAGTAATTGTGCAATTGTCTCATTGGGTTTAAACTCGTAATTCCCGGTGTACTTAATATGCCCCAATAATGAGACAAAACGTTCAGCTTTATCAACAATGATTAAATCTCCATCTCTCAGTGCAGGATTTTGTGATAAATCACCAAGTCTTAAAAATTGAATCAGATCGTATTTATTCTCGATTCCACTTTTTGAAATTATCTTAATATTTCTCAAATCGGAATTAATTGTTATACCATCAGAGATTGAGAAAACATCAAACAGGCGTGCTGAAGAAAGCAAAATAAAATTAGAAGGTTTGCTGACATTCCCGATTAAAGAGACTTTTATTTTTCTGAAACTCTGTAGTGATATATAAATATCCACATTCCTGAAGCTTTTAAGTAACCTTTCCTTAATAATTTCTCTGGCTTCATACAAGGATTTATTTCTCAAATCTATCGCTCCGATTTGAGGAATGTAAATAAAACCTTCCGGATTTACTTTTATGTTAAAAATCTTTTCTTCAATTCCACTTACAGAAATCAAAAGAATATCACCCGGACCAATTAAATAATCTTTTGGATCAATCGGACCCTCTGAAGATTCGGATAGATAAAAAGC
>CAKZLD010000093.1 GCA_937125135.1 uncultured Ignavibacterium sp. | reverse complement strand
AAATTAACAGAATAAATTCTGTTCTACAAAACCATTCTCTTTTGAGATTCCGAAACAAGTTCGGAATGACATTATGAATTCTTCATTCTTAATTTTTAATTATACATTGTTCATTGTACATTTTACATTGTACATTGTTAATTCTTAATTCGAACTTAATAATTTATTAATATAAGTTTTAAGGTTAACAGATAATTTTTTTTTAATTTTCTTAACAAAATTTTAAAAGGAGAGAAAATTAAATGTATAACTACTTAAAGATATTATTTTTCGTGTCTTTCTTAACAGTATTTTTTTCCTGCGGAGAAAGTTCCGATAAACAATCGAATTTGCAGGAATCAATCAAACAAAACGAAACTCCAACCGAAAATTCTACTCCCAACGCAAAGACCGATAATACCACAATAAAAGTTGATGAAAATATCTCGCATTACGAGAAAGTCTCCGGTGTCTCTGGTAATTTATCCAGTATTGGCTCAGATACAATGAATAATCTTTTAACTCTATGGTTGGAAGGCTTTAAAAGATATTATCCAAACGTAAACATTCAAGTCGAAGGTAAAGGCTCAAGCACAGCACCTCCTGCATTGATAAATGGTACAGCTCAACTTGGTCCTATGTCAAGAGATATGAAACAAGAAGAAATTGATGCATTCGAAAAGAAATTCGGATATAAACCAACTGAAATTAGAGTAGCTATTGATGCATTAGCAGTTTACGTAAATAAAGACAATCCACTCGAAGGACTTACATTACCACAAGTAGATGCAATTTTTTCAAAAACCAGAAGAGGTGGATTCAAATCTGATATAACAACATGGGGAGCTTTAGGATTAACAGGCGATTGGGCAAACAGACCTATCAGTCTTTATGGTAGAAATTCTGCTTCCGGAACTTATGGCTATTTCAAAGAGCACGCTTTATTCAAAGGAGATTTTAAAGATAACGTCAAAGAGCAACCCGGTAGTGCGTCAGTTGTGCAGGGAATTACTGAAGATAGATTTGGTATCGGTTACTCAGGAATTGGCTACAGAACCTCCGGAGTTAAAGCTTTGCCTCTTGCATTTACTGATAAAGATGAATTTCATCTGCCCGATTATGAAAATTGTTTGAATAAAAAATATCCACTTTCAAGAACATTAAACATCTACATAAATAAAGCTCCGAATAAACCATTGGACCCACTTCTCAAAGAATTCCTGAAATTCGTTTTAACTTATGAAGGTCAGGAAGTTGTTGTAAAAGATGGTTATTTGCCACTGACCAAAGAACTCATTGATCAAGAATTGAAAAAACTTGAATAACAGATTTAACTAATTATTCCGATGAATAATCAGCATAGAAAAGCATTATTTTATGACAAGCTATCTAAGGGAATAATTTACTCAGGTGGTATTGCAACTATCTTTTCAGTAATAGCAATATTAGTTTTTATTTTCTTCGAATCTTTACCATTATGGTTTGGCGCTGATTCTCAAAAATCTTCAACGATAAACTATCATAATCGTTCAAATAAAGGTGTTCCTGTTCTTATCGGAATTGATGAGTACAAAGAAAATTTATTCGTTGTTACCGACTCAGGTGTGATTGATTTTATCAATCTTAAAAAAGATTCTGTCATAAAATCATTTTCACTCGATACGATTAAAGGAGAGAAAGTTACTTCCGTCTCAAAAACCTTTTCGAATAATTACATCGGTTTGGGAACTAATAAAGGTAAAGTAGTACTCTTCAGCATAAATTTCAGAGCAGAATTTTCACAAACTGGTGAAAGAATAATAGTTCCTGAATTTAATTTCATTAATCTTTTGCAAATTGATTCTCTTCAACATTCGATACAGCACTTGTCATTCAGATTAAAGAATGATAATTCATATACAGTAATTGCAGTCAATTCAAATAATAATCTTTTGCAATACACTTATTCTAAAACGATTAATCTTTACGGAGAAGAATCCATTAAAACTTTCTCAAGTAGTTTAGACAAATTCATTGATACTAAAATTACTTCAATTGAAATGGATAATTTCTGCGAAAAATTAATGGTGGGAACTTTCGACGGTAAATTACTTTATCTTTCCATTAAAGATGAAGAAAATCCACAGTTGATTCAATCAATATATCCTTTTGAAGGAGATACTGAAGCCATTACAAAACTTGGATTTGTAATTGGTGATCAATCAGTAATCGTGGGAAATGCTAACGGCAAACTTGCTTCTTTTATGAGAATATTGGATGAAAAATCAGATTATGGTTGGAAATTAGTAAATCCGCATATCTTCAAAGCTCATAATAGTACTATAAGTAGCTTCTCAGCTTCATCAAGAAATAAAACGTTTATTACCGGTGATTCAAAAGGAATATCATATCTTCATCATTTGACAAGTGAAAGAACTTTATTAGAATTTTCAGGTAATGATACCGGGATAAAAGATATATCATACGCACCAAAAAGTGATGCAGTTGCAATTTTATATAACAACTCGAAAATAGCTCTTTTTGAAATTGATAATCCTCATCCGGAAACTTCACTCAAAACACTATTTGGTAAAGTCTGGTATGAAGGTTATTCTGAACCTGCATTTGTTTGGCAATCTACTGGTGGTACTGATGATTTTGAACCTAAATTCAGTTTGATTCCTTTGATATTAGGAACTTTGAAGGGAACCTTGTATGCGATGCTTTTTGCAATACCATTAGCATTGATGGGTGCGCTTTACACTTCACAGTTCTCTCATCCGAGTATTAAAAATTTTATTAAACCCACTGTTGAAATTATGGCTGCACTACCGAGTGTAGTAATCGGATTTATTGCAGGATTGTGGCTTGCTCCCTTGCTTGAAAAAATATTTGTTGGAGTGATGCTGATTTTTATAATAATTCCAATTATGATAGTGCTTGGTCTATATATTTGGAATAAACTACCCGGTAAATTCACATCAAAACTAAAAGCTGGTTCGGAACTAATCGCTATAATTCCGTTAATCATACTCGGATTTTTTGTAGCTCAATGGTTAGGACCTTTAGTTGAAATTCATTTACTCGGTGGTGATTACAGAATCTGGATATCAGATGTTCTAAATCAGAACTATGATCAGAGAAATAGTATAGTAGTTGGTTTTGCAATGGGTTTCGCAGTAATACCGATAATATTCACCATTTGCGAAGATGCTTTATCGAGTGTTCCTTCAAGTTTAACTTCGGCTTCTCTCGCTCTTGGTGCTACAAAATGGCAGACTGCTACCAGAATTGTTTTACCAACTTCAAGTCCCGGAATTTTTTCAGCAATTATGATTGGCTTCGGTAGAGCAGTAGGTGAAACAATGATTGTTTTAATGGCTACCGGTAATACTCCGATTCTATCATTTAGTCCGTTCAACGGAATGAGAACTCTTTCCGCTAACATTGCCGTTGAAATTCCTGAAGCACCTTATGGCGGAACTCTTTATAGAATTTTATTCCTTTCTGCAACAATACTTTTCATCTTTACTTTTTTAATTAACACTGTTGCAGAAATTGTCAGACAAAGATTAAGAAAAAAATATGCAGAGCTTTGATATAATGAAAAACAGATATAAATCCGGAGAAATTTTTATTTGGTTTACAGGAATGGGACTTGGAATCAGTCTCATTATGATTTCGGGTTTATTAGTTCTGATTTTACTCAATGGTAAAGATTATTTCTGGGCTTCTGAATTAAGAGAGATTACTTTAAATGATGGAAGAAAAATTTTAGGTGAAGTAGTTAAAGAAGAATTAATCCCTAATTATAATCTGCCGGATTCACTTAAGAATACCGGATTGAAAAGAATTCAATTAAAAATCGGAAATAGAGATATTTATGGTTTTGATTTTCAATGGATAGATGCGAGAAATATTATATCCGTGAATTTCCCTGATGATGCTGTAACTATCGAAAGAACAGAGTTTGGTAATTTTTATGGATTCATCAGAGAACTGATAATTGATGATAAAATTATTAAATCAGATCAACCTGATTTTATTATTAAAGTAAAAGAACAAGCTGATGAAATAGCTGCTTACAGAGAACAAATTAAAAGTATTGAAAAATCAGATATTGGTGAAATAAATTATAACATTGAAAGTCTTCGCCTTGAAATCAAAAAAATTCAGTATCAGGAAGATGATAAATCAAAAGCAGAACGATTAATTGCAGAGTTGAATAAAGCTATTGCAATAGAAAATTCTAAATATGAACAGTTGAAATTGAAAGTAGATTCATTGAGATCTTTAGCAAGTTTGTACTCAATTTATTGTGAAGATATTAATGGACGACCAAAAACAATTTCGCTTCTTGATGTTGTTAGATTCTATCAACCAAATCAGATGAATTTTACTAGCAAGTTAGGTTTTACATTCACAAAGATTTTTGAATTCATATTCGACGAGCCGAGAGAATCAAATACTGAAGGTGGAGTTTTTCCTGCAATATTCGGTACTGTTATGATGGTTTTGATAATGAGCATCTTTACTGTTCCGTTGGGTGTATTAGCTGCACTTTATCTTCGTGAATATGCAAGACAAGGTACTTTAGTTCGTTTAGTAAGAATTGCTGTGAATAATCTTGCAGGTGTCCCTTCAATTGTTTTTGGTGTATTTGGTTTAGGTTTCTTTATTTATTTCGTTGGCGGAACGATTGACCAATTATTTTATCCCGAAAGATTACCAGCGCCAACGTGGGGGACAGGTGGAATTCTTTGGGCGTCATTAACTTTGTCGTTGCTTACAGTGCCTGTGGTTATAGTTGCAACTGAAGAAGCATTAACACAAATTCCACGTGGCATGCGAGAAGCTGCTCTCGCTCTTGGTGCTACCAAATGGCAGGTTACCAGAAGAATTATCATCCCCGCAGCAATGCCAGGAATTTTGACAGGACTGATTTTGGCAATGGCTCGTGCAGCCGGCGAAGTCGCTCCGCTTATGATTACAGGAGTCGTTAAACTTGCTCCAACTTTGCCGTTCGATGCTAATTTCCCTTTCTTTCATTTGGATAGAAAATTTATGCACCTCGGATTTCATATTTATGATGTAGGTTTTCAGTCTCCGAATATCGAAGCTGCTTTACCAATGGTATTCACAACAACTTTGCTTTTAATTCTCATTGTTGTACTGTTAAATATTACTGCTATGATTATTCGTGCGAGATTAAGAAAAAAATATAAATCTTCTGCATTTTAGAACTGGAGTTATTATGGAGTTAGTTAATAAAGATATTGTCGAAAAACCAAACGGAAGTACAGATAAAAAATCTAAATTGAAAGTAGAAGTGAAAAATTTAGATTTTTATTATGGCGATACACTTGCTCTAGAAAAAATTACGATGAATATTCCATCTCATCAGGTAACTGCTTTGATTGGACCTTCGGGTTGCGGTAAGTCCACTTTCTTAAGAACATTAAACAGAATGAATGATTTAATTGATAACGTCAGAGTCGAAGGAGAAATTATTATTGATGGGAAGGATATTTATAAATCAGGTATAGACGTTGTCCAATTAAGAAAAAAAGTTGGAATGATTTTCCAGAAATCAAATCCTTTTCCAAAATCAATTTATGAAAATGTTGCCTTCGGTTTGAGAATTGGTGGATTGGGAAATAAGTCCAAATCTGAATTGGATGAAATTGTAGAATTTAGTCTAAAGCAAGCTGCTTTATGGGATGAAGTAAAAGATAGATTAAATGAATCTGCACTTGGTTTATCAGGTGGTCAGCAACAAAGACTCTGCATTGCCCGGGCGTTAGCTATCAAACCAGAAATTCTTTTAATGGATGAGCCTGCAAGTGCTTTAGATCCAATCTCAACAGCAAAAATTGAGGAACTGATTCACGAATTAAGAAAGAAATATACAATCGTTATTGTTACTCATAATCTTCAGCAGGCAGCTCGTGTCAG
>CAKZLD010000092.1 GCA_937125135.1 uncultured Ignavibacterium sp. | reverse complement strand
GTATTTGAAGATATTGAAAACGAAATGATAAACCGTAAAGGAATGATAGATAATGGTTTCTATGCATCTTCTTTCAGAGCATCAGCTTATAATCTACTCAATGATGCAAACTGTACTATTCTTCTAAACGCAAGAATAAATGAAGTGAAAAGAATCGGAAATAAAATTAACTCTGTAATAGTTGTTACGGATGATACTCAAGTTGAAATTAACGCAGAAGTTTTTATTGATACAACAGGAGATGCTCAATTAGTTTATCTCGGTGGATTCCCTTATCAGAAAGGTGATGAAAAAACAGGCAAACTTCAGGCACTGACTCTCTTTTTCAGAATGGCTGGAATTGATGTTAAAATAGTTACTGATTACGCTATAAAAAACAAAGAAGATTTTTTCGACTGGATGGATTATAATTTTAACTTTGATAAAATAATTTCAATTGCAGGATTTTTCTCATTCGTCAAGAGAGCTATTTCAGAAAAAAGATTAAAAGAAGAAATTGAATATATTTTTTTCACAACTCTACCTGAATCAGGAGAAGGTTCATTCAACACATCTAACATTTTAGGAGTTGATGGCTCAACTTCGGAAGAGTTAACCAAAGCTGAGCTGATTGGTAGAAAACAAGTTGCTCAAGTTGTTGACTTACTACAAAATGAAATTCCAGGATTTTCAAATTCAATATTACTCGAAACAGCAGTGCAAGTTGGAGTAAGAGAAACAAGGAGAGCCATTGGGGATTATATCGTTACAGGTGATGATATTAAACAAGCAAGAAAGTTTGATGATGCAATTGCAAGAGCTTGTTACGGAATTGATATTCACGGTCAGAAAGGTGAAGAAAGTAGAATGGAGCATCTTCAAGAAGGAGAATACTATGAAGTTCCTATGAGGGCACTCATTGTTTCTGAATCGGAAAATTTACTTGCAGCCGGAAGATGTATCTCATCAACTCGTGAAGGACATAGCGCATTACGAATTCAACCAACATCAGCTGCAACAGGAGAAGCTTGCGGAGCTTTAGCCGCACTGTCAGTAAAGAATAATAAACTATTAAGAGAAATTAATTTCAAAGAAGTGCAAAAAGAAATTACGTATAACTTAACCCAAAAAATTTTATGAATATAATTTTCGGAACAGATGGTTGGCGCGGCATACTCTATAAAGAGATAAATGAATCAACAGTTTCTTTGGTTGCACAGGCTTTTTCAGATTACGTAAATCAAAAAAGCAGTAATAAAAATGTAGCTATCGGATTCGATGGAAGAAGAAACTCAGAATTGTTTGCGACTATTTTTTCTGAAATTTTGTCGGGAAATGATATAAATGTTTTTTTATCAGACAGAATTATTCCTACTCCAGTTTTATCATTCACTGTAAAAGATAAAAATTGTTTCGCAGGAGTTATGATTACAGCTTCACATAATCCTGCAGAGTATAATGGAGTGAAATTTAAATCCAGTTACGGTGGTCCTTTCCTAACTGAAGAAACGAAAGAAGTTGAAAAACTGATTGGTCAAAATCCTATTAGAAAAAACAAAGCGAATATTTCTAAGGAAAATTTTTTACTGAAATATACAGAACATCTTGAGTCAATGGTTGATTTTGATTTAATCAGAAGATCAAGATTAAACGTTTGTGTTGATTCGATGGGAGGCGCAGGCTCTGATTTTCTCGAACGGATTTTAATCAGCCACCATATTCTTGCTAAATCTATTTACTCATTACCTGATGAAAATTTTTATGGAAGATATGCTGAGCCGATTGAAAAAAATCTTAATCCATTAAAAGAAGAATTGATTTCAAAAAGTTATTCAATTGGATTAGCGACTGATGGCGACGCTGACAGATGTGGTGTAATGATTGAAAACGGAGAATGGTTAAGTGCTCAGGAAACAATTATATTCCTTGCTGATTTTGTAGTCAATCAAAAAAATTTAGTTGGAGATATTGTAAAAACTTCTTCTGTTACTGATAAGTTAAAATTTTTATTTCAATCCAATGAAAGAAACGTAATTGATGTTCAGGTGGGATTTAAATACATCACAGAAGTAATGATTAATCAAAAAGTGGCTTTCGGCTGTGAAGAAAGCGGAGGATTTGGATTCGGAATTCATATTCCTGAACGTGATGGAATTCTCTCATCACTTTTTATGATAGAGTACTTAGCAAATTCGGGTTTCAATAAGCTCTCTGAATTAGTAAAAATTAAAAGAGAAAAATTTGGAGAGATTTTCTACGACAGAATCGATTTGAATTATGATGGTGATGACAGAATTGAAATATTAGAAAAAATTTTTAATCAGAATTTAGATTCAATCAATCAGTTTAAAGTTGAAAATGTTCAAACTTTTTTAAGTAGTCGTGAAATAATAAATGGAATTAAATACAAACTTTCAGGAGATAGCAGATGGCTACTTCTTCGCTCTTCAGAGACAGAGCCGATAATAAGAATCTATGCTGAAGGTGAATCGTCTGATGAAGTTAATGAGCTTTTAAATACAGGTAAAAAAATAATTTTTCAGAAATAAATAGTGTTATAAAAATGAGTAAAAAATTTATAAGTAAAAACGAAGCAAAAAAATTAATCGCAGATTTATCTGATGAATTTGTCGTGATAAATAATCCACTTTACATTTATCCAGATTATGAAATATATCCTTTGGCTAAAAAAGTATTAAAACCCGTAAAGCATCTCTCTGCTGCTGTCATGGATATGGACGGAACGACAACAACTACAGAGCTTTTATGCATTCATTCACTTGAATTTATGATTAGAACATTTTCGAATAGAATTAGCAAATCATCGTGGAGAGGATTGGATGAAAAATCTGATTATCCAAACATCATTGGAAACAGTACTACCAAACATGTTGAGTATCTTATAAAAAAATATCAAAAGTATTTCAGAAAGACTGATGTAATTGAAGCATTTTTATTTGCTGCTTTCTGGACTTTATTTTTCGGAAAAGATGCTCAGCGTAAGCAGGAAGTAAGTGCAAATCTCAAACAGTTTAATATCATAAATCTAACAGGAGACTCCTATCTCATAAAATTCAAACAGAATCTATTTTTAGATGAAGAGGACAAAGCACAAATAAGGAAGTATTTGTATGACAAGTTTAACAAAAATTTCTCCTCATTCACTTTTAATGACTATATCAGATTGGGAATAGATGTTTATTATCAACGTTATCACGAAATTCTTGAAAGGATAAAAATTGGTGAAGGTCGTTTTGTAGCTGATGAATTATTCGGTGATCCGAATAAGCATTTAATTGAAGCAATGCCAGGAATGTCAGTTTTTTTACCTTTAATTAAAGGTTTAATTACAGAACAGAAAGATTTATTCTTCAATTTCCTTTTTGAGAATTATCAAAACAAAGAGAAAGAAAATTTTACTTTAAGACAAATTGAAAAGACAAGAAATAAATTTTTTGATTTGTGTGATTATTTCTCAAATTCTCCTATGAAAACGGCTATCGTAACTTCATCAATTTTTTACGAAGCAGATATTGTTTTGAGGGAAGTATTTAAAGTCATTTACTCAGAGTTAAATCATTTACTATCGGACTCTGATTTTAAGACAAGAATACTTAGTTACTTCAAAGACTATAATTCATATTATGATTCAGTGATTTCTGCAAGTGACTCAAGTGAAATAAGACTGAAACCTCACAGGGATTTATACAGCATTGCTCTTTACAAATTAAATATACCGAAAGAGAAGTTTTCTGAAGTTATTGGATTTGAAGATAGCGAAAGCGGAACAATAGCAATCAGAGCCGCGGGAATTGGTTTATGCATTGCTGTTCCTTTTGCTCAAACAAGCGGACATAATTTTAAGGCAGCGACATACATTTGTAAAAAAGGAATTCCTGAAGTTTTACTAAAGCATAATTTATTTTTCAAATAAACTCAAAGAAAAGATGAAAAACTATAAAGACAAAATATTTCATGTAATTTCGAATACACATTGGGATAGAGAGTGGAGATTTCCATTCCAGAGAAACCGACAGATGCTCGTTGATATGATTGATGAAGTGCTTGATATTCTTCAATCAGAAAAAGATTATCGTGCATTCCATCTTGATAGTCAATCAATTGTGATTAAGGATTATCTTGAGATTAAACCTCATAAAGCAGAGTTAATTAAAAAACTTGTTGAAGAAAAAAGATTGTTCATCGGACCCTGGTATGTTTTGCCGGAACAATTTCAGGTTGGCGGAGAAAATCTTCTGAGAAATTTATTGATTGGTCATAAAACGAGTAAAAAGTTTGGCAGAGTTTCAAAAATTGGTTACTCACCTTTTTCATGGGGACAGATTTCTCAACTGCCTCAGATTTACAAGGAATTCGGTATTAACCTAATTATGTTTTATCGTGGTATAAACTCTATCGATTCCCCGAAAGCAGAATTTCTTTGGATAGGTGCAGATGGAACTGAAGCTGTCTCTTCAAGATTTTCAACAATGCCAAGATATAATTTTTACTTTTATATCTATCGTCCTGTAATTCATAATGAATTCCCTTTTGATATTGAATACAAGTGGTCAAAAGGTGGTCAGGCTTTTCATTTTGCCGATAAATCTTTAGTTGACGAAGATTATTTTATAATTGATCCTCTCGATGGTTACTATCCTGAAAATATCAAACAGCAAGTCGAAAAAATAATTGAGGATCAAGCTGAAGATTTTACAACTCCTCACGTCATTTGGATGGAGGGACACGATTCAAGTGGACCGAATATCAAAACCGTAAGAATTATTAAAGACATAAAAAAATTATTCCCTGATTTGAATCTAATCCATTCAACTTTAGAAGATTATGCTGAAAGTCTGATGAACAGCATTGATATCAATTCTTTGAAAAAAGTTTATGGTGAACGAAGAAGTTCACAATATGATAAACGAAGTGGAAATATGTATGGTTACACAACTTCTGCAAGAATGTATCTGAAACAAAAAAACTTTGACGCTGAAAGATGGATTCAATTTTATGCGGAACCTTTTAATGTATTCTCATCTTTAATTGGTCGAGATATAAACGATGCTTATCCAGAACTTGCATGGGAATTAATTGTTCAAAACTCTGCACACGATTCAATCGGTGGATGTAGTCTCGATGAAATTCACGAGGATATGATGGCTCGCTATAAACAGTCAATCGAAATTTCTAAGGGAATTTTTGAAAGAGCTGTTAAGCACATTTGCGGGGATATCGGTTTAAGTTCAAGTTCAAGTTCAGGTTCAAGTTTAAGTTCAAGTGAGGTTTTTTTAGTAGCGTTTAATCCAAATCAATATGTGAGAGATGAAATTGTTGAATGCTTTATTGATATTCCTAGAGAATTAAATAAAGATAGCATCATTGTTTTTGACAATAATGAAAATCAAGTTGATTATCAATTTAAATCCGTTGAAGCTGTTCAACCCGTTCTTGAACAAATGATAGACCGTCCGATGTATTTTGATATGATGAGATATAACATTTATCTGCACTTAAAAAATTTAAAACCTTTCGGTTATAAATCTTTCAAAGTCATTCCAACTGAAAGTAAATCAAATTTGAAAACTGATAAACTGATTTATAAAAGTGGAGAAAAAATCTATCTCGAAAATGAGTACCTAAAAATCAAAGTAAATGCAAACGGAACTTTTGATCTTACTGATAAACTCAACAAGAAAGAATTTAAACAGCTCGGTTATTTTTATGATGAAGGAGAAGCTGGACACGCGTGGACAAACATTCCTACAAAACCATTTATTACAACTTTGAATTCAAAACCGAAAATAAAAATTCAGGAAACTGGCTCTTTATTTTCTTCAGTGATGATCAGTCACTCATTAAAAATTCCTGCAAATCTTAAAGAAAGAAAAAGTAAGAATCCCAAACTGTCAACTATAAAAATTGATATGACTATATCTTTGACTAAAGTTTCAAAATCAGTTGAGCTGAAAGTTGACGTTGATAATTTAGCAGAAAGCCACCGACTACGAATCATGTTCCCGACAAATCTGAATGCAACTCATCACTACGGTGAAGGTCAGTTTGACGTTGTTAAAAGAGAAATAAAGAGGATTGATGCAAAAAATTGGATTGAGCAGCCGATGTATGACTATCCTCTTCATCATTTCGTAGATGTTTCTGATGATAAAAATGGAGTTGCCATAATTGTAGATGGATTGAAAGAATACGAGGTTAAAGATGATAAAAAAAGAACAATTGCTATAACATTTTTCAGAGCATTCGAATATATTATTTATCCGAGCTCGAAGCAGGATTATACTTTTCAAAAAGGTAGCCAATGTCTTGGAAAATCAAGCTATAGATTAGCAGTTTATCCGCATATTGGAAATTGGGAAGAAGGAAGAGTTTATCAGGAGGCATTAAACTTTAATAATCCAATCAAAATTGCAGAAGTTGGCTCATCGAATGGAAACTTACCGAATGAGTTATCATTTATAAAAATTCATAATGAGAATCTTATTTTTTCTGCATTGAAAAAACCTGAAGATGAAAGCGGTTCTGTAATCTTGAGAGTTTATAATCCAACTGAAAATATAATCAATACTCAAATTGAATTTTTTATCAAACCAAAAAAAGTTGAGCGAGTAACTCTCGAAGAAATCTTCATTGAAGAGTTGCCAATTAAGGAAAATAAATTTGATGTTACCATTGAAATAAAAAAAATCGCAACATATAAACTTTACTTTAACTAAAAATTTTTATAAAAGCAGAGGAAGAAATGTTTAAGAATAAATACGGTTATTTTTCAAAAGATGAGAGAGAGTTTATAATTACTAATCCTCAGACACCACGTCCGTGGTTCAACTATATGTGGAATGAAAACTACGCCGGGATGATTTCGCATACCGGTGGTGGTTTTAGTTTTATGGAAACTCCGCGTGACAACAGACTAACAAGAATGCGATATAACTGCCTGCCTTGGGACAGACCAGGTAGATATGTTATTATTAAAGACGCTGACTCAGGGAAATACTGGTCGTTAAGTTGGGCTCCAACTCACGATAAAAAATATGACTTTTATGAATGTCATCATGGACAAGGTTACACAACAATCATTACAGAAAAAAATAAAATTCGTGGAGAGATAACTTATTTTGTTCCGACAGATCTAAACGGCGAAATCTGGAAAGTAAAGCTTACTAATCTCTCAAATAAAAAAAGAAACATCGAAGTTTATTCTTTTACTGAATTGTTAATGGGCAATGCTCTGAACGATATTATCAATCAGCCTAATGATAAGCATTTCACAGATATTCATTTCAACAAAAAACATCAGACACTTGTTTGCACAAGAAGATATTGGGTGCTAAACAAAAAAGTAACTGTGGCTCAACCGAATATTGACTGGCGATATAATCTTCTTTTTACATCAACACTTCCGGTAAGTGGATTTGATGGAAGTCTCGATAAATTTATCGGCAGATGGCGTTCGGAAGCTAATCCAATTGCAATTGAAACCGGCAAGATGGGAAATACAGAAATAACCGCAGGTGATCCAGTTGCTGCTATTCAATCAAAAATTACCTTAGAGAAAAAATCTGAAATTGAATTTGCAACCTTGATGATTGTTGTAAGTAAAGATGTTAAAAATCCATTCAAAGAAATTCAAATTGATGAGTTGAAAAAGATAAAAACTATAAAAGATAAGTTTGAAGATGTTAAACTTTACTGGAATGATTATTTGAGTAATGTTAAAGTTTCATCTCCTGACAAAAAATTTAATCTAATGTTGAATGTCTGGAATCAATACCAAGCAGCAGTTACATTCGATATGGCGAGAAATTCAGGATATTATCACGGTGGATTGCTTTTTGGAACCGGAATGCGTGATCAGTTTCAGGATATTCTCGGAATGGTAATCGCTCATCCAGAAAGAGTTAGAAAAAGGTTATTGAATGCATTAAGGTTTCAATTCAAAGATGGTTCGACACTTCACAACTTTTTCAAAATAACAGAGTGGGGTGAAAAAACAAATCATTCAGATACTCCGCTTTGGATACCATTTGGAATTGTTGAATACCTCAATGAAACTGCTGACTTTTCTATTCTTGATGAAGTAGTAAAATTTTATGATGAAGGCGAAGCCACAGTTTATGATCACACAATTCGTGCTGTTGATTTCGCAATTTCATCTTGCACTGAAAGAGGTTTGCCCAAAATTATGAACGGCGATTGGAATGATACACTCGATCATATCGGACCAAAAGGTAAAGGTGAAACTGTTTGGGGTGCATTCTTTCTTGCATACATAATTAAAAAATCATTTGAGCTGCTTGAGTATAAACAAGATTATGAAACTCTTGAACGATGGAAAAATAAATATGAACAACTTCGAAACGTAATAAACGAAACCTGTTGGGACGGCAAATGGTATCTGAGAGCATTCAGAGATGATGGAAGTGAAGTCGGCTCAGAAAAACATAAGCAAGGAAAGATTTTTATAAACTCTCAATCTTGGTCTATTATCTCTGAAATTGCTCCGAAAGAGTATGCGGATTCTGCTATGAAATTCGGCAAGAAATTTCTCAGCACTCCTTACGGAATGCAAATAGTCTGGCCAGCATATAGAGAGATTGAAGACAACACCGGATTGATTAGTCGCTGTGTTCCCGGCAAAAAAGAAAACGGAGCAGTTTTCAATCACGCTTCAAGTTGGTTTGTTCTTGCTTCTTTACTTAATGATGATATTGACTTTGCATTCGAAACTTATTCTAAAATGATTCCATTGAACTCTTCAAGGAACATTGATAGATACGAAGTTGAACCTTATGTTTATGCTGAATATGTTACAAGTCCTGAGCACGAAACCGAAAATCAGGCAAGTCATAGCTGGCTTACAGGAACCGCAGTTTGGATGTATAGAATTGGTTTAGACTATATTCTTGGATTTCAAACATCATTAAAGGGTTTGACAATCAATCCAAGAATTCCGAAAACTTGGAAATCATTTAAGGCTGAAAGAAATTTCAGAGGGAAAAGATTTATTCTCTCAGTTGATAATCCTAAGAAAAAAAATTCGGGAATAAAATCAATTAGAATAAATGGAAAAGAAGTAGAATCTAATTTTATAAATCCTGATGATTATCCGGAAAAGGAGATAAAAATTGAAGTAGTTTTAAGTTAATCAGTGAAAATCCGTCTAATCAGTGTTATCCGTGTTCTATTCTGATTTATTTGGAAATCTATTGCGGTTTGAAAAGTATTAAAGTGATAACTAATAAAAGGTCTTAAGATGAAAAAAATATTTACACTTATAGTTTTATCAATAACAATTTCATTTTCTCAATCCATAACGTGGACAGAGATTACATCAAACTACACAATGCCAGCAGGTGTAAAAATTTTTCAGGGAGACCGAGCAACACCAAAGCTGAAAATATTTTATATTGAAGTTGATATGAACAATCCTAATCTAGTCATCCATCCTTACATATCAAGCACAAATAGAAACGTGCGTGATTTTGTAACTTCAGTAGGAGCATATGCTGGTGTTAATGGAGGATTTTTTGGAGGTACGAACTCATTCTCGGCAGTGGTCTATCCGAATGAAGTTAAAGCGCAGAATGTAGCCTCAGTAACAAGATTCAGTCAATCTTTTCCTGTCATAAGAAGTTTCTTTGGGATGAAGATGAACAGAACATTCAGTGTTGATTGGATTTATCATTTTGGTAGCAATGTGAGTGATATTTATAAATTCTCAGCACCGATGCCTTACACAAATAATCAACAAACTCCTCTTCCACCACCACAACAATCCGCAGGAACAGTTTATCAAAATCTTTTAGTTGGAATCGGTGGTGCACCAACCTTAGTTAAAAACGGTCAAGTTAATATTACTTACGATCAAGAAATAATGTGGGGAAGTGGTGTGGGTTATGATAATCGTGACCCGAGAACTGCAGTTGGATACACTGCAGATAACCGCGTGATTATGATTGTTGCAGACGGGAGACAAGTTAACAGCGAAGGAGTTGGTTTACCAGAGCTTGCTCAAATTATGATTAACCTTGGATGCATTGAAGCAATGAATCTTGACGGTGGTGGTTCGTCTCAGATGGCAGTGAAAAATCAATATGTTAATAATCCATCTGAATTAAGAGCAGTTCCTACAATTTTAACTGTTACGCACAAGGATTCAATGAAGTTGCCTCCTATGATTTACTTTGAAAAAATTATTGACACAGGAGATCCTGAATGTACTTTAGTTGGACCCGGTTGGTTTGCATCTGCTAATCCAGGATTTTGGGGCACAACTCCTGCACAACTCAATCCAGTTGGAAATGGCAGCAGTTATGCTGAATTTAGACCAAGAATTTTTACAGAAGCAATTTATGAAGTTTACGGTTGGTGGGTATCTTCATCCAATCGTTGTCAGGATACTCCATTCATTATCAAGCACAAAAATGGCACCGATACTGTGCGAGTAAATCAAGTTCAAAATGGTTCAACCTGGAGACTCATTGGTAGTTATACTTTTTCAAACGATACATCTCAGAAAGTAATTATTTCAAATGCAGGAACACCGGGGACATCTGCTACTTACGTTGTTGCAGATGCAATCAGATTGATCTCATATAATCCTGCAACCACGATAAACGAAAGTAACTTAAAGAAATCTTTAGATTTTGAACTTCATCAGAATTATCCTAACCCATTCAACTCAAGCACGGTAATCAGTTGGCGTTCTTCGATAGACAGTTGGCAAACTTTAAAGATCTACGATTTACTTGGAAGAGAAATTGCCACTCTCGTTAATGATTTTAAACCAGCAGGAAAGTATGAAATAAAATTCGACGCTCAAAATTTGCACAGTGGTATTTACTTCTATAAAATTACTTCTGGTATTTATTCTTATACAAAAAAAATGATTCTGTTGAGGTGATTTATTTCATAAAGATTATAAAATTGGAGTTTTGAATTTTTGTATTAAAGTTTAAGAATTATTTTTGATTAATATCAAAGTATTTTTATTAAATGATTGAGATATTTCAAATAAAGAGAAAAAAAGAAAATGAAAAGAACAAGTTTAGACAATAGAGAAATGATAAAATTGGGTGATTGTGAAATACCCGAGTATATTCCAAAAAAAATACCTATATATGAAAAGAAATACTTTAAAGAGACCGTAAAATTAATTTCTTTCTTATTACTTGTTGGCGGTTTAGTATTGATTTTCGAAGCAATCACAAAAATTTAATTTTATCGTAGAGTGGAAGGAAGAAAATCATGAAGAAATTATTCATCTTTTTTTTGCCATTATCAACACTGTGTTCTCACAGTATAGATTAGTTACTGAAACAAATCAAATCGAAAGCCTACCATATGAAACAAAGTACAAAATCTACGACGGGTTACTAATTAAAGAAGTTATTCAAAGAAATAGAGATTTTATTGAAGGAAAGACAAAAAGTGAAAATTTGAAGTTGACTGTTGCACTTTATTTCTCCTCTTATCCTAAAGATGATGAAATAGAACAATTAAAATCATTAGAAGTTAAACTATACACTACAACTTGGACTCCTCCACTTCCGAATCATCCATTAGGTTTTATGCTCGCAGATATCTACACAAACAAGTTCATTGAATTATTGTTCGTTGATGCTGTTAAACGAGTAGCCAACACGAATGAACAATTTTATCCAAACAATAATCGAGCTGCTTCTAAAATAAGAGCTAATCTGATTTGGTCACAGGGATATACTGGATCTGGAGTTAAAGTTGCTGTGCTTGACAGTGGACTTGATAGTTTTTATGAAGGTAGTGATTTACCTTCCGGTTATGACAGAAGAGATTACAGTTACTATCCTACTTCAATTGATAATAATGTTGAAAATACTGTCTCTGGTCACGCAACTCATGTTACCGGATCTGTATTAGGCAGGGGAAATCTTTCAAGCAGCCATAGTTCATCAAACGGGAATGCTCCATTTAAGGGAGTTGCACCTAATGCAAATCTTTGTTTTCTAAAAATTGGTAATGACGCAACTGCAAGTGCAAGTGCAAACGCAATGATCGCCGCTATCGCAGCCGCTGTGGATACTTTCAATTGTAAAATTATTTCAATGAGTTACGGCGGCTGGGACGCATATCACGATGGTTCTCAACCAGTCGAACAAAAATTAGATTGGGCGTTTAATCAAGGAGTTATTTCATTTGTTTCTGCAGGCAATTCAGCGGATAGTAGAAGACATTATTCAGGAACTGTAAATGCTGGTAGTCACTCTGTTTTCATCCCCATCAACATAACCGCAACAATAAAACCAGTTTTTAATTTAGTTTGGTATGATGGTTCCGAAAGAAGAAATTTAACTTTGAAATATTATGATGCTTCATACAATGAAATAACTGCAATCACAACATACACCACAACAGAAAGTTCAAGAGGGACAGAATCTCAATACACTCAGGCAATTAACGATTTCTCATCAGGAACTTATTACTTAAGAGTATATAATCCTTCTTCAACAACTACTTTTTTTCACATTTATGAATATTATAACACTGTAGTTAAATTTAATGCCTCTGTCGCTGACCCAAATTACACGACTAATCATCCATCAAATGCTGATAATGCAATTTCTGTGGGTGCTTATGTATCGAGATACGAGTGGTGGGATTATCTGAATAATGGTCCTTATAGCTTTACTGGACAAAATCCTGAGAATGAAATTGCTAATTTTTCCTCCAGAGGACCACGGGTAGATGGAATAAATAAGCCTGATATTGTTGCTCCCGGAAGTGCATTAATATCTCTTCGTGATACCGATGTATTAACTTCGCCCAACGCTCTGTGGATTGATAATGATGGTATAAACGGAGGTGATGCAAATTATTATGTAATGCAAGGAACTAGTATGTCTTGCCCGATTACTGCCTGAGCTGCAGCTCTTTATCTGAATAAAAATCCCGGGGCAACTCTTACTCAATTAAGGAATGCTTTATACTCTAATACTTCAAAATCAATGACAGAAACTTACCCAAATAGTAAATGGGGTTATGGCAAACTGGATATATTTGCAGCAATGAGCTCAGTTCCTGTGGTTGATGGTTATATGAGCGATCCTGCATATTCAAATCTTGCTTATTTCTCCAGTGGAAGAAATGGTTTTGGAGATGATAATGACTTAAAAACTATTAAATATTATGCCGATGGAACAAACATTTATTTGGGAATCACTGGTGAAATTACTAGTAACGACCATATTCTAATATTTTTCAACTTCTCAGGTTATGTGGGAAGAGGTAGTAATACTTTAGGAAATTCTAGCTCAGATGCAGGGGTATTTAAATATTTAGGTGGAGCAAAAATGGATTTTGATGTGGATTTTGCTTTAGCGTTAAACGAAGGAGTTTCTTCAACAAATTTTTATATTGATGCTTGTAGATATGGTAGCGGAACACCCGTTTTAGCGCACGGTTATATTGGAAATGTCGGTAGTCAGTTAGGTGCTTCTAATAGTTTTGATGTATCAGCTGTTTTCGGTGGAACAGGAAACTTAACAATGGCTTATCACAATGGATTTGCAGCTGACACGCTGAGAGGAGTTGAACTAAGTATTCCTATTTCTGCTTTTGCCGGAGTAGATAACACAAACAATTTACAACTATTTGTAATTATCACAAACAATACTGGATTTTTCTCGAATGAATGTATTCCGGGTGATCCTGGTGCTTCCAATCCGGATACCAATCCTGATTTTTCAGCATTAACCGGTGGTCCTTTTCACACGGGATCTTCAGCGTTACCAGTAGAACTAAGTACTTTTTATGCCTCTGTGAAAGGTAGGGATGTATTTTTGAATTGGACAACCATTACAGAGATAAATTCTAAACTTTTCAATATCGAAAGATCAACAGACGGTTTATTATGGATGACAATTGGCGAAATTGAAGCAGCGGGTAATTCATATTCTATCAGGAATTACTCTTTTATAGATAGAAACTTAAATCATGGACAATTTAAGTATCGATTAAAAATAATTGACAACGACGGAAGTTTTAAGTATAGCGATGAAATAAACGTCTCAGTCAATCTACCAATTGAATATGCAGTTAATCAGAATTATCCGAATCCATTCGGTACAACTAACTACTTAGATAATCCTTCAACAAGAATAGAATATCAGCTACCAACTGATAGCAAAGTAAAACTTGAGCTATATGATGTTTTAGGAAATTTGATCTATGTTTTAATAGATGAATCAAAATCAGGTGGATATCACTTTTATGAATTGAATGCAAACAGATTAGGTTTGAGTAGTGGTGTTTACTTTTACAGATTTTCTGCAGAAAATTCATCGAAAGGAATTTTTACAAAAGTTAATAAGATGATTTATATTAAATAAATTAGCAAAGGATTAAATCATAGTTTATTTTTGTAATGTTCTTTTGGGGCTATAGCTCAGCTGGAAGAGCGTCTGAATGGCATTCAGAAGGTCAGCGGTTCGATCCCGCTTAGCTCCAC
>CAKZLD010000091.1 GCA_937125135.1 uncultured Ignavibacterium sp. | reverse complement strand
AATGGGTCTTTTATACCAATTTCTTTGGAAAGATCTCTAATAATGGTTGATAATTTTTTTGCATACTCAGGAAACCCTTCTGAAAACTGAATGAATGAGTCGAAAATTATTCTTCCAACTGAGTAGAGGACTAAAACTGTAACTGCAATATCAATCAATGTTATAAGAAATGAGGGGATCTTTTTTGATTCAAGAAAGTTATTGAAAGGTTCAAAAAAGAAATAAAGAAAAAGAGCAATAATAAATGGTATGAAAATATGACTTAATTCTCTTAGTGCTATTCCAGTTATTATGATCCCAATTGCTGAAATAAAAAATCTTACCACATTATCACTTTTGACTCTCATAGACCATTTTTTCTAAATTACTTGGTATTGTTGGAGTTGTAATGATTTCATTAAATAACTTCCACTTTTCTGATTCAGATTCTTTAGCTTCGATACAATATTTTATTAAATCATATCCTGCAGAGTAATTAACAATATAAGTTCTATATCTTTTTATAAACTCAATTAATTTTCGTGCAGATTCTTCCGATCGAAGGTTGTATTTTTTTAACCAATCAATAGTTTTTCCCTCACTCCATTTTCCATCAAGATAATTTTTTGCAGCAGTGTTTATGCTATAATTCAATTTATTTACTATACTCATAATTTTATAGTACAATTCGGCTTTTGAAGTATCCAAGCCACAATGATTAAAAATAACTTCTTTTTCAAAATCAATTCTTTCTTCTTCTGAGAATAATAATTCAATTCCGTAAGTACCAACTCCTTCAGCAATCAACGATTGAGGAGAGAAGAGAAGATAAATAGAGAACTCGATCCAGTTTCTTTTTTTATAAAGATGCCATTCCATCATTGTATGATGAACGTGATGACCGGGATATCCTTCATGAGCCGCAAGATCAATAATTCGATCAACATAAATTGGCAAATCGGTATTCACTTCAATCAGACTGAAAGAATTTCCTTTGAACCAGTTGTAAGCACTCCACGGTTTGTTTTTTACATATTCGATTTCAAATTTCTCATTCGGTGGTAGTTGAATGAATTTTTTAGTTCTTTTTCTGCATTCATTTATTGCGGCTTCAAAAACGGTCTTCAATTTATCTTCAGGCACTTTGAAATTATCTCTGAATGAAATAAATCTATCATAAATATTCCCTCCCCCTGGTAGTAACCTGTTTAATTCCTCAAGATAATTATTGAAATATTCCTCATCTTTATAATCTATTTCAATATCATAAAGAGCATTTAATTCTTCTTCAAAAGTTAGGACCATTCCATTCAACATAAAAATTCTTGTTTTGCAGGCAAGTAGTTGTTTATATAAATAAGTGTAACGTAGTCTTTCAATATTGTTCGCAGGTAACTCTGACAGCGTTTCCATTTCATCAAGTAGTTTATTCACCTCTGAATCTAATTTTTCAAAAATAACAGAATCGAAAGAAGAACTATCATTTGAAGGTTTGAGATTGTCGGGTCCGTAATAAGCATCAACAAAATCAGGATCGTATTTCCCGATTTCTAAAGCTAATCTGACATAATTTTTTGCAATTTGATTCATTTTATTCTCGAGATTTGAAATAGTTTTTGATTCTTTTTTTTCAGAACAACTGAAAAGAAATAGGGAAATAAATAATAGTATTAGAAAATTATTTTTTATCATCTCATTAAAATCATTTTTTTCGTTTCAGAATATTTACCAACAGTTATTTGATAAAAGTAAATCCCGCTCGAAAATTTTCTATCGGGTTTAAAGATAACTGAATGATTTCCAGCAGTTTTGTATTCATCTACTAAGTTTGCGACTTCTTTTCCCAATGCATCAAACACTTTCAAGCTGGTGTAACCACTTATTGGAGCATACCAATCAATCTTTGTGAATGAATTTCCGCCATTAGAAATGCCTTCACTTATTGAAAATGGATTTGGATAATTTTGTTCAAGATAGAAATCTTTAATTACGATTTCATTATCATCAACTCCTGAAACAATCTGACTGATAGAAGTTTGATAAACTCCGTTTCCGTGAGTAACTGCTCTTATAACATTTTGTCCTTTTGGTATGCTTAAATCAATTACCAAGCAAGCAAAAGGAAGTCCGTTATTAACTTCATACCAATTATTTCCAGCATCCGGAGAGAAATAAACTCCGATATCATTTCCGAAGAATAATTGATTTGGATTATCTGGATTAATCACAATTGCACTTGAAGGAACATCAGGTAGTTGTGAGCCTATATCTATCCAGCTATCTCCTCCATTAGTTGATTTGAAAAGATGAGAAGTACCGAAGCCACTGAATACAATGTAAACTATTTTTGAATTCGTTGGGTCAACAGCAATGTCATCGGGATATCTGTCAGGTAAGTTTCCAGTTATATTTGTGAATGTTGTTCCACCATTTGTACTTCTAAAAACTTTTGCTCTCGATGAAATTGGTGCAGTGGCTACATAAAGAGTATCAGTTGAAGTGGCAGATACTCCAATTGATAGAATTTCATTACCATCAAGAACAACATTGTTATTCATTGAAGTCCAATTTGTTCCGCTATTAGTTGATTTATGTAATTTTCTACTTCCAGCGTAAATTACATTTGGATTAGATCTGCACACAATAAAAGGTGCAACAAAAGCAGGATTATCTTTTCCGCTCGGTCCAATACCTGACCAATTTAATCCTTGATTTGTACTTCTGTAGATATTCAGATATTGAGATGTTCCATAAATTATATTTGGATTCGTCTGATTGATAGCAGTCTGACAACCATCTCCACCAATGACTCTGTACCAAGCAAGGTTACCTTGATAAATAGCAGTTGCATTATCCTGCATTCCGCCGATTGCAAAATTTATATTATTATCTGCTGAGGAAAATCCATTATAAAATTGTGTTGATTGATAACCACCATTACAACCTGAAAAAGTTTCACCTCCATCGGTTGATCTGAATACTCCTCCATCTGTTCCTAAATAAATAATTTCAGGATTTTCAGGATGAAATGTAATTGAGTGCTGATCAGCGTGAACATAATTAGGTGGACCTTCAGGACCTCCAATTGGAGTTTGTCCAAAATACCAAGCCGCCCAATCTGATTTTTTTGTTAAAATGTTTCCGCCATCTAATGATTTCCATACATCTATTCCACCAACTAAAACAAAATTTGGATTAATCGGATGAACTCCGACCCAATGAGAAAACCAGCCTTGATATGTAGCATAATCAGTTGTGTTGACAATTGTCCAACTATTACCTCCGTTTGTTGATTTGCATAACCAGGTTCCTGCTCCACTTGTAGAACCATTACCAATAGAGGCAAAAATTATTTGAGGATTTGAACGATGAATAGATAATAAAGCTTTACCACCAAAAGTTGCAGGAAGTCCGTTTGTTAGTTTTTGCCAGGTTGCGCCGTGATTTGTGGTTTTATAAATACCATGTCCAGTAGTTTGAAAATTACCGAATGTTGCAAAAACTATATTGCTGCTATCCGGATGAATAGCAATGTCAAAAGCCATGATTGTGTTATTAACAATATCCCAAGTTTGTCCTCCGTTAGAAGATCTGAAAACTCCTTCGGTAGTAGCTGCCCAGGCAATGGATGGATTATTCTGATCAAATTCAACATCATTTACTCCTTGCTCCTGATTGTAACTCCAATCGAGAGCTTTTGTCCAGGTTAATCCGTAATTTGTGGTACGAAGTATTCCAATACCATAACTTCCTCTGGTTGTGCGAATTACTTCGCCACCTAATGCTTGTTTGTAATTATAAACTTCGCCGGTGCCAATCAAAATTACATTAGAGTCAATTGGTGAAATTGAGATTGAACTTACACCCAAGACAGGATAGCCGGTTTCAATTCTTTCCCATGCTTGAGTGCCAATTCCTGCAGTATAACTTCTCCACAAACCACCACTTGCTGCTGCAGCAAATATTGTATTCGGATTGAATGGATTAAACTCAACGTCTAAGGTTCGTCCACCGATATTGTGTGGTCCTATTTGCTGCCACTGGTAATTTGATTTAACTTTATTTATTCTTGCTTTAGATAAATTGAATGCTCTGTAATATGCATCAGAGGGGATATCATCATTTGGATAAGCTCTTCGCTCTGTCCAGAATTGCATTGCTTGTAAAGCGCCGGAAGTTTTTAAAGGCTTTTGTTCATTAAAATGATCAATGAGTATAATCGAAACTACAATAGTTGCTAATGGAAATATGAGAATAATAATTGATTTAAATTTCATTTTATTTCCCTGATACATTATTTATTTCTTCTTGCATCAATAAAAGATTTTACTGTAAATATGAGAAAGACAAGGCACAATACAGCCATTATCGCCTGAACAGTAACTGCTTCAGGACGACTAACTTCATTTCCGGAAATCATTCCAAAAAATTTTATTAATCCGCTTACAGTGCCAAGAAATCCAAGTAACATAAGTACAGAAACAATGTGCATTGAAGTTTTAAGAAATTTTTCTTTCAATCCTAAAACTCCGAGAATAACAACAGGTAATCCAAGAAATGTAGGAATAAGAGCAGTAATACTTTGACTTCCTAAACCGAAATAGCCCAATAGTCCGATTGTTATTAAAATTATTCCAAAGATAATTGAAAGAGTTGGCATACATTTCTCCTTTATTTAATGTTTTTCAAAATTAAAAGATTAAGTCCGATATATTTATCAGCTCCCAATTTAAGATAAGCATTCGATTCGTGGCTGATTTTATTTAATAATTTTTTGTATAATTTTTTTTCTGTTTCATCAGCCTTTCTAAAATAATCAGACAATTCATTAGAAACGTTTTCATAAAAGTGCATTAAAGATGAAGTTAAATCCTGTTCAAAAAATAACTCATAACCTTTTGAAGTAAAATAATCTTTGCTTTGACTATGCAACAAAGGATGGATATCTGATTGTTCAAAAACATTTTTTACAAAAGCTGGAATTTCATTTTGAAGCTTTGTTAATTCAATTACACACAAAATTCCGTTTAGTTTTAGAATCCTTTTAATTTCTTTCAGAACATTTTTTCTGTTTGAGTTGGATAATGAAACCTGAGCATAAACAAGATCAAAATTATCATCAGGAAAGTCAGTGTTTTCGAAATCATTGATTCGAATTGAAATATTTTTCGTTTTGTTTGAATTTAATCGCGATTGAATCAGTGCGTCGTAATCACGCACAATCACATCAACTGAATAGACATTTTCATCGAGGAATCTTTCAGCAATTTTTTCAGAGGACTCTCCGATTATTAAAACTTTCTTTTCATTCAAATCTAATTTCTGCTTCAGAATTCTGAATGGCTTAAAACTACCGGGTAGAAAAATTTTTTTTGATTCTTTCATAATTTCTTTTTTCTCAGAACAAAATTAGGTAAAACCTGATTAAAACTTTTAGTAGTGTTTGTTAATCAGCAGATTTATCTTTCCTTTGGTTAAAAGCTGATATATTTTTGGTATAGTTATCAAATAAAATTGGAGTAATAATGAAAAACTTTATTAAAAATCTGTTTTTGATATTTTTGATCTTAATTGTAACAGGTCTTCAAATTACCTTTGCTCAGAATAGAGCAATTAATATTGATGACTTATGGGCTTTGAAAAGAATTTCATCTTTTGATATCAATCATGATGATAAAAAAATTATATTTGCCGCAACCTCTTTTAGCTTCGAAACAAACAAAGGAAATTCAGATATATATATTGTTAATGCAGATGGCTCTGAATTAAAGCCAATTTTATTTTCTGAAAAAAGTGAATCTTTACCAAAGTTTGTCCCTAATTCTGATTTAATTTCATTCATCAAAGGAGGACAAGTGTGGACTTGCAATCTTGACGGAAGTCAGGAAAAACAAGTTACAGATATTTATTCTGGCGTAAATGATTACGAATGGTCAAATGATGGAAGTAAGATTTTATTTACTTCGAGTGTTTATCCAGAATGTAAAACTCAGGATTGCAACGAAGCAAAAGATAAAGAATCAGAATCAAGCAAAGTGAAAGCAAAAATATTTGAAAATCTGATGTATCGTCATTGGAATGATTGGAGAGGTGACAAAAGAAGTCATCTTTTTATTTATGATATTAAAAATAATTCATACACGGATTTAACTGAAGGATTAAAAGAAGATGTTCCGCCTCTTGCACTTGGCTCTTCAAATGATTTTAATTTCTCACCTGATGCAAGTGAAGTTGTTTATACAATGAACCCTGAATTCACATCTGCGATAAGTACGAACAATGAGATTTATATTCTCAAGCTTGATGGCAAATCAACTGCAAAGTTAATTTCTGAAAGCAAAGGAGTTGATTGTCAACCACTTTATTCACCTGATGGAAAATTTATTTCGTGGACTTCAATGAAACGAGCAGGATTTGAAGCTGATAAAAAAGACCTCATAATTTATGACAGAAAAAATGGTAAGATGAAAAATCTTACTGAATCAATTGACAGGTCAGTTGATGATTATATCTGGTCGCATGATTCAAAATCAATTTTCTTTGTTGCACAGAATGAGATTTATCAATCAATCTACAAAATTGATATTTCCAGTGGAAAAATTTCTTTGTTTCATAAAGACAATTATAACTCTCAAATCAAGCTATCTGCTGACGGAAATACTTTATTCTTTCTCAAACAAAAAGCAACAATGCCGAATGAAATTTTTTCATTAAGTGTTGATGGAACAAAACTGACCCAAGTTACTTTTTTAAATCAAGATGTTTTATCCAAACTTGAAATGAATCCCGTTGAAACATTTTGGTGCGAAGGAGCAAATGGAGATAGAGTACAATCTATTTTAGTCAAACCACCATTTTTTGATGAGACAAAAAAATATCCGATGATATTTTTAATTCACGGAGGACCTCAAGGAGCTTGGGAAGATAATTTCCATTTCAGATGGAATTATCAGATGTTTGCTTCAGAAGGTTATGTTGTTGTAGCACCAAATCCACGTGGCTCAACAGGCTACGGACAGAAGTTCACTGACGAAATTTCAGGTGATTGGGGCGGAAAAGTTTATGTTGACTTGATGAACTCTTACGATTATGCTGTAAGCAATTTTTCATTCATAGACAAGAATAACACTTTTGCTGCAGGAGCTTCTTATGGTGGTTATATGATAAATTGGATCGCAGGACACACAGATAGATTTAATGCTTTAGTTTCTCATGCAGGTGTCTTTAATCTTGAAAGTATGTACGGAACTACTGAAGAGCTCTGGTTTCCTGAATGGGAATATGGTGGAACTCCCTGGGAGAAAAGAGAAGTATATCATAAATGGTCTCCGCACAGATACATTCATAATTGCAAAACTCCTGTACTTGTAGTTCACGGTGCTTATGATTTTCGTGTACCTGAAGAACAAGCTTTTCAATTATTTACTTCGTTGAAGCGATTGGGAGTAGAGTCAAAATTTTTGTATTTCCCTGATGAGACACATTTTGTCGCTAAACCATTAAATGCGAAGCTGTGGTGGACAACAGTACTGGATTGGTTCAGAAAGTTTAGGAAGTAATTTGATAATTAAATAGAGAGCATGAATAAGTGTGAGTTTGCACATTGCTAATCACAAACAGAAGATTGAAGACTGAAGATTATGATTTTATTTTTGAAAGGAGTTCTTATCGGTGAAAGAAATTAAAGTGGGTGTCTTAAAAGAACGGTCATTCCGAACTCGTTTCGGAATCTAATCTTTTGATTTTAGATTGAAAATAGAACAAGAAATTAATTCAGGGTGATAAAAAACTTTTGAGACAATTTCATATAAATAATTTAGTCTTTAGTTTCTGAATTAAATGAGTTAAAATTGTTTAGTTAATTTTACATTATTCTGGGGATTATAAGAGGTTAAAAAATGAAAGAAAAAGATTTACATATAATTTCTTCCGATGATGAAATTTTCGAAGATTTAAACGACCTTGGTGCTTTTAACATTGGTGGTAAAAGTGAAAAACAGGTTGAAGAAGAATTTTCTGATAAGAAAGAATTTGTTGAAGAAAATCTTTGGACGAAATTGGAACGTGTGGGCAAGAAAATTTCTTTTGCTAAAGACATAATGGCATTGTTCAATTATATGATGGATCCATTCGTTAGTTGGCATCGGAAGGCAATAGTGATTATTGGATTGATTTATTTTATCTCTCCGATTGATTCAATTCCTGATTTAGCTCCTTTTATCGGTTACTTAGATGATTTAGGAGTAATCACTGCAATGTTGAAATTTCTCGGGAGTGAACTTATTCCTTATTATGATCCCAAATACCGAAAATAATCTATGTATAGACTTGTAGATTCAAAAGTTTATTACGAAGGCAAAGTTCTCAAACTTCAGGTTGATGAAATTGAATACACTCTAACAAATAATAAAGGAATAAGAGAAATCGCAATTCATCCAGGTGGAGCAGTAATTGTTCCAATCAAAAGTGATGGGAAATTAGTACTTGTTAAACAATTTCGATATCCGCTTAAGAAAGAATTAATTGAATTTCCTGCGGGCAAATTAGATAATGATGAAGATCCTTTAATTTGTGCCAAAAGAGAACTTGAGGAAGAGACTGGTTATTTAAGCGATGATATTAATTATATAGGTAAAATCTATACTGCTCCGGGATATTGTACAGAGTTGCTTCATATTTTTTTTGCAGAGAATCTAAGAGAGGGAAATCATAAAAGAGAAGAGGGCGAAAGAGGTATGCAGATATTGGAATTGACTCAACATGAAATATTAGACTTGATTAAAAACGAACAAATAACAGATTCAAAAACAATATCTGCATTATTTTATTTGCAATCCAAAGAGTTAATTAAGTTCTGATAGTTTCAAGAACTTTATTTTCGGACTTTTTCAATTCTTTAGATTTTTCAGAATTTTCTTTTGAATATGGACATTCGCTTTTAATATCAGATGAACCTTCTTTTTTCGTTTTGTTATTTAGGTAAGGGCAATTCGAAGATTCCATTTTCCGAATATATGGGCAACTTGATTCAGACTTTTTAGGATCATCTGAAAAAGTGAAAGCAACAGAAACTGATACAAATGTAACGAGACCAAAAACCAACAGAAATTTCTTCATAAAACCTCCTTTTTGTTTACTAACTAAGTTAAAATAATAAAAGTTCAAAAGTTTTTTATTATGATAACTCGATACTATACGAAATATTCTTTTTGCACATATAAATTAAAGTTAAAATATTTAACATTTTCTTAAATGATGAAGTGCTTTGTTTTTGAATAAAATTAGGGAGAACTATGAAAAGTAAAGAAATAATTTTTATTGTAGAGGAATCTTTGGAGGGAGGATTTGAAGCTAAAGCAATTGGACATTCAATCTTCACGGAAGGTGAGAACGAGGAAGAAATTAAGAAAAACATATTAGAAGCAGTTCGTTGTCATTTTGAAGAAGATGAAATTCCCTCTGTGATATGCTTAAGATTTCTTAGGGAAGAACAAATTTCTTTATGAGAATTCTAAGAGATGTCTCAGCTGAAGAACTTGTTAAATCATTGAATAAATTAGGTTATCAAAAAACAAGACAAGTTGGGAGTCACATCAGACTGACAAGTGTTAAAAACCAAATTTAATATCATATTACAACCTAAATCATAACCCGATAAAATTGGGACATTAAATAGCATCCTTAAAGTTGTATCAACTCATCTGTCAATCAGTAAAGAAGATTTATTAAAGAAAATTTTTTAATTCTCGTCTTTTACTACCGTAGTTAAAATTCCACCAAGGATCATTGCCCCACCTCCTAGAATAAGTGCATAGATTGCCTCTCCAGCAAAAATATTTTTTACGAAAAATCCGAGAATTGCAGCGGCAGTAATTTGAGGAATCACAATAAAGAAATTAAAAATTCCCATATACACTCCCATTTTTTCTGCAGGAAGCGAGCCAGTTAAAATCGCATAAGGCATAGCAAGAATTGAAGCCCACGCAAGTCCAATTCCTAATTCTGATATTAAAAGCATTTGTGGATCTTTTATGAAGTAAAATGAAATCAATGAAATACCACCAACCACTAAACTTAAAAGGTGAACAAATTTTCTGTTAGTTTTCTTCGCAAGCCAGATTATGAAAAATGCCATCACTGCAGCAAAACCATTATACACAGACATAAGAACTCCGACCCAGTCAGCTCCTTGATTGTATAATTGACTTGTTGGATCATCAGTTCCATAAATATGTCGAGTAACTGCAGGAGTGGTATAAATCCACATTGCAAATAAAGCAAACCAACTGAAGAATTGCACAACAGCAAGTTGTTTCATTGTTTTTGGCATTTGATATAAATCAGACAGAATTGAAACTAAACTATTTTTATAGTTACCTGTTTTTGAAATGAATGATGAAATTATCTGTAGTAAACCAAAAATGAATGAACCAATAAATAGTACATACAATCCAAAATCATCTTCTTTCAAAACATAATGTAAAAAGAACGAGCCGATTAAACCAATCAAACTCCAGATAAATCCGAGCCTTAAAAATTTTTGATTTGAAATTTTCAATCCTTCAGTGCGAGAACTATCTTTATTATCCTCTGATTCAGAAAATCTTTTCAACTCTTCAGGAGAATATTCTTTACTTGATATTACAGTCCAAATAACCGCGAGAAAGAAAACAGTTCCACCGATATAAAATGAATATTTTACTGAGGAGGGAATTTCTCCTTCGGGCGCAATATTTGAAATACCAAACCAGTTAGTTAGCATATAAGGTAGTGCTGATGCTATAACTGCACCTGTTCCAATGAAAAAACTTTGCATCGAAAAACCCAGTGTTCTTTGCTCTGAAGGAAGCATATCTCCAACAAATGCTCTAAATGGTTCCATTGATATGTTGATAGAAGCATCCATTATCCACAGCATTCCAGCAGCAACCCAAAGAGTTGGTGAGTTGGGCATAAAAATTATTGATATCGAAGCCAAAATTGCTCCAACTAAAAAGAAAGGTCGTCTTCTTCCTAATCTATTCCAGGTTTTATCGCTCATATGACCTACAATAGGTTGAACTATCAATCCGGTAACCGGAGCAGCAATCCACAGCAAAGGTATTGTTTCAATATTTGCTCCAAGAGTTTCGAATATTCTGCTCACATTTGCATTCTGAAGTGCAAATCCAAATTGTATTCCTAAGAATCCAAAGCTCATATTCCATATCTGCCAGAAAGATAGTCGCGGCTTTTTCATCCAAAAATCCTTTCTTTTAGTGAAAATGATAATAAATAATCCTTGTCGGAAAAATAAGGTTAATTCATAAATTAGCAGTGAAAATTATTTTTGAAATTATTAGAGAATAAAATGAGTAAGCTTTCAATTTTATCAGAGTTGTGGGAGTTTCTTAAAGTCAGAAAGAAATGGTGGCTTATGCCAATAATAATTTTTCTTGTATTACTTGGTGCTTTAATCGTATTAACTCAAGGTTCAGCTTTAGCTCCATTTATTTATGCGATTTTCTGATGAAAAAAAAGATGAGTAAGATTTGAATTCCTGTGCCACAAAAACCTCCGAAGGTTGAAGATAATTCTAAAACCTACAAACGCTCAAAAGTAAAACAAAAAACAAGAAAAAGAATTGAGCAGGATTTGAGAAATAATGATTAAGGCTTCTGTTATTATTTCGTTTTACAATAAAATTGAATATCTGAAATTAGTTCTTGCTGGTTTCGAGATTCAAACAGAGAAAAATTTCGAAATAATAATAGCTGATGATGGTTCAGAGCAATCAGTAGTGGATGAATTAAGCAGAATCATAAATAATTATCCTTTCCGAATAAAACATTTGTGGCAGGAAGATCAAGGTTTTAGAAAGAATAAAATTCTCAACAAATCCATTTTAGCTTCGGAATCAGATTATCTGATTTTTATAGATGGTGATTGTGTTCCTCACTCACGCTTTGTAGAAGGTCATTTACAGAATAAAGAATCAAACACCATTCTTAGTGGAAGAAGAGTGAATCTCTCTGAAAAAATAACTAACTCTTTATCAGAGCAAAAAGTAAGAGAAAAATTTTTGGAAAGAAATTTATTCAGACTTGCTCTCGATGGAATCTTTGGAAAATCATTAGATGTTGAAAAAGGAATTTATCTTGAGAATAAATCCTTGTTAAAGTTCTTCAATAGAAAAACAAGAGGTTTGCTGGGTTGTAATTTTTCTCTTCATAAAGAAAGCATTTTATCAATCAATGGTTTTGATGAAAGATATCAGGCACCATCAATTGGAGAAGACTCTGATGTTCAGTTCAGATTAGAACTTAATGGTTATAGAACAAAATCACTAAATCATATCGCAGTGCAATATCATCTTTATCACAAATTGCAGGACAGACCAGCAGAAAATCTTATTTTATTTGAGCAGGTTAAAAATCAGAAAGAAATATTCACCCCTTTCGGAATAAGAAAAACCTAAAAATATTAGATAACTGAATATTATAACTAAAAAATTTTAGGAAAAATTTAAAATTTATCTTAAAAAGTTTTGTATTTACAAAATATCCTCTATATTTGCATCCGAAATTCAACAAAAAATTATTTAAAAATGATTGATGAAATAGATTTAACAATTTTGAGAATTTTGCAAAAAGATGGTAGAGTAAAATTAAATGAATTAGCCGAAGCCGTTCATTTAACTGTGCCATCAGTAAGTGAAAGATTAAATAAACTTGAGAACAAAGGATATATCGAGGGTTATTTCGCTAAATTAAATAGAAAAGCTTTTGGTAATGATATAACAGTCTTCATTCACGTTATAATGGATTCATCAAAACATTATAAAAATCTTATTGCAAAGGTGGAAAAAATTCCTGAAATACTTGAATGTCACGCTGTTTTGGGCGAAGGTTCACATATGCTAAAAGCAGTTGTTAAAAATACTGAAGCCTTAGAAAAATTATTAAGCGAGATTCAAACGTGGACTGGAGTTGTTGCAACGAAAACAACTTATGTTTTATCAACAGTGAAAGAAACTTTTCAAATAAAAATCTAATAACCAACAAAAAGGAGAACTATGACAAAATCACAAAATGGAGCAATTGAAAAAGTGCTCAAATTTATAAAGGACAACAAAATCGAGTTCATTGATCTAAAGTTCATGGACTTTCCTGGTCAATGGCAGCATTTTACAGTACCATCATCTCAACTTGATGAAGGCTCATTCGAAGATGGATTCGGGTTTGATGCTTCTTCAATCAGAGGATGGAAATCAATCAATGAAAGCGATATGATTATTATCCCTGATCCTTCAACAATGTTCGTTGATCCATTTATTATGGCACCAACAATATCTTTGATTTGTGATGTGTATGAACCTGCAACAAAAGAAAAATATACTCGTTGCCCGCGAAACATTTCTCAAAAAGCTGAAGCATATTTAATCTCAACAGGAATTGCAGATACAAGCTATTTTGGCCCTGAAGCTGAGTTTTTCGTTTTCGATGATGTAAGATATGAGTCCAAACCCAACGGAAGTTTTTATTCAGTGGATTCCATCGAAGGAAGATGGAATACTGGAAGAGATGAAAATCCAAATCTTGGATATAAGCCACGTTATAAAGAAGGATATTTTCCAGTTCCACCAACAGATTCTCTGATGGATTTAAGAAATGAAATGGTAACTAATCTCATAAACTGTGGAATTGAAGTAGAAGCTCAACATCATGAAGTTGCTAGTGGAGGTCAATGTGAAATTGATTTGAAATTTGCTCCTCTATTAAAAGCTGCCGATCAACTTTTATTGTTCAAATATGTTGTAAAGAATACTGCGAAGGTGAACAACAGAACAGTTACATACATGCCTAAACCGATTTTCGGAGACAATGGAAGTGGAATGCACGTTCATACTTCTTTATGGAAAAAAGGTAAACCTCTGTTTGCAGGAACTGGTTATGCTGGTTTGAGTGAAACAGCTTTATATTTCATTGGAGGACTTTTGAAACACGCAGCAAGTCTTCTTGCTTTCACAAATCCGACTACGAATTCTTACAAAAGATTAGTCCCTGGTTTTGAAGCTCCAGTTAATCTCGCTTATTCACAGAGAAACAGAAGTGCGGCAATTAGAATTCCGATGTATTCATCTTCACCAAAATCAAAAAGAGTTGAATTCAGATGCCCAGACCCATCAGCAAATCCTTATTTAGCATTCTCTGCAATTTTAATGGCAGGGATTGATGGAATAATAAACAAGATAGATCCGGGTCAACCACTCGATAAGGATATTTATGATTTGCCTCCCGAAGAATTGAAAAATGTTCCATCAACTCCCGGCTCTCTTGAAGAAGCTTTGAAATCTTTAGCCAAAGATCACGAATATCTTTTGAAAGGCGATGTATTTACTGAGGACGTAATCGAAACGTGGATAAAATATAAAATGGATAAAGAGGTAAAACCAATGGCACTCCAGCCACATCCATTTGAGTTCTCGCTTTATTATGATGTATAAATAAGATTAAATTTCATTGCTGTTCCGTTGTGAACTCAAACACGGAACAGCTATCTCATTTTGGAATGATTTTCTAAATTGACTTGTTGTTATAGGTATTGAAGATTATTTTTTCAACAAAAAAAGAGGTAATTATGTTAATGGTTCAAGATGTTGATTTAACTCCAAATCCACAAGCATTAAAATTCATTCTAAACGAAAAGCTTTTGAACTACGAAACAAGACAATATTCGAGTAAAGAAGAAGCGGAGAATGATCCTTTCGCAAAATTAATATTTGATATACCAGGGGTAGTGTCTGTTTTTTATATGGACAAGTTTGTTACTATAGAAAAATCTAAAGATGCGAACTGGGGCTCAATTCAAAGACCATTCATAAATATGTTAAAGGACTTTGATAAAAATTTAATTCCTTCTGAAAAAGAAATTACTGTTTCTGAGAAGGAAAGCAATGAGTTACTTAAAAAAATAAATTTGCTTTTAGATCAGAAAGTCAGACCAGCGCTTGCTGGCGATGGTGGTGGACTTGAGGTTCTTGGAATGGAAGGAATGATTGTAAAAATCAGATATCAGGGTGCTTGCGGAAGTTGTCCAAGTTCTATCTCTGGTACGTTGATGGCAATTGAAGGTTTACTTAGAAGAGATATTCATCCAGCTATTCAGGTGATCCCCGCATAGTTTATGTCGCTTAAAAGTTTTACAACTTTTCAGATTAATGAGATAGATTTTTTTGTTATTAGTCAGAATGATAAAATTATCAAGATTGGTATAAATGAAGAGCTACCTGATGATCATTTATTGATTTATAAAACCTTGAAAGATAAATTATTCAAGAGGTGTTACTCTCAACTTTATGAATTTTTTTTCAAAGGAAGAAAAAAGTTTGATTTAGCGTTTGAGTTAATCGGAACAGATTTTCAAATATTAGTTTGGAAGGCCTTAGAGAAAATTCCATATGGAAAAACAGTTTCATATCAGGATATTGCACAGAAAATTAAGAATCCAAAAGCCGTTAGAGCAGTTGGATTAGCCAATAAAAAAAACCCTCTACCAATCTTGATACCTTGTCATCGGGTGATTGGAAAAAATGGTAATCTTGTTGGCTATGGAGGAGGATTAGAATTGAAAGCAAAGTTATTAAATTTGGAAAAAGAAAATATCAGTAGAAAAATTAAAAAAAGACCCTCAAAACGAGGGTCAAACATCTAGGGAAGAAAAACTATTTTATTTCAGTTACCTTACTTATATCAGATAATTTTACGAACCGCTCATTAAATTTGAACGTTCCTTTATCAGTGCTAATGGATTTAACTACTTTTACCATTATGAAATCTTGTTTCTTCTTTCCTTTTGCTTTGTCAGCGAATGATTGTTGTTTAGCCATAATAACTCCTAAAAATTAAGTGAGCAAATATAAATCAATGACATTATATTTGAAAAGAAATTATTAAATTGTATTCTAAATAAATCATTAAAGAATCCGAATATAAATTATGAAATCTAATTATATGGTTTTTTTAAAGATTTTGTTTATTAAAAAAATTTAATTAGCTTAGAAAAAAACAAGGAATAAGATGTTTTTATTAGCAATAATAATAATTCTTTCATATTTAGTTGGTTCAATTCCGACAAGTATAATTATTAGCAAATTGGTAAAAGGAATTGATATTAGAAACTTTGGAAGTGGAAATGCAGGCGGAACAAATGTAATGCGTGTATTGGGCTGGAAATATGGAGTTTTAGTTATTCTTCTGGATGCGATTAAAGGAGCAATAGCAGTTATTTTAATAGCAAGATTACATTTTGGGGTATTACCTTTCCAAAATGTTTCACCTTTTGACGATTTTACATTAGTTCAAATCATTGCGGGAATCTCTGCTGTCATCGGTCATATCTGGACAATTTTTGCAGGTTTCAGAGGTGGTAAAGGAATTGCAACTGCATTGGGAATGTTAATTATGATCATTACCGTTGATATGTTGATTGCTTTGGCAGTTTTTATTTTGACTGTGTCAATTTCAAAGTATGTCTCTCTCGGTTCAATATTGGGTGCTTTAGCTGTACCAGCAACATTAATTATCAGAGAGAATGTTTTTAATTCTCATGTAGAAGGATATCATACTCTCTTACCTTTTGTTGTTGCTGTAGCTTTGCTGATTATTTTCACTCACAGAAAAAATATAGTCCGTATATTAAATGGAACTGAGAACAGGATAAGCTTTAGAAAAAAAATAAATAAATGAAAATTGCTGTTTTAGGAGCCGGCGGATGGGGGACTACTTTAGCAATTTTATTGTACTACAATGGTCACGATGTTACTCTATGGGAATATAAAAAATCTTACACTAAAGAATTAATTAAGAACAGAATCAATCATCTATATCTTCCGAATATTGTAATTCCAAATGAAATTAAAATTAGTAACAATCTTGAAGATTCTTGCTACGATAAAAATCTTATCATTATTGCCGTTCCTTCTCAACATATCAGAGAGGTTATAAGAAAAATAGATTACTCTTTCATTAAGAATTCAATATTTGTTAGTGTTTCAAAAGGAATTGAAAACAAAACTTTGTTTACTGTATCAAAGATAATAAGTGATGTATTCCCAAGATTAAGCCCAAGCCAAATATCCGTATTATCAGGACCAAGCCATGCTGAAGAGGTTGCAAAGAGAATCCCAACAGCAGTAGTTGCTGCATCAACCGATATTGAAACCTCAAAAACAGTTCAAGTAGCATTTATGAATTCATATTTTCGAGTTTATTCTTCTACAGATTTAATTGGAGTTGAACTTGGCGGAGCTTTCAAAAATGTAATAGCTATTGGTGCAGGCATTATTGACGGAGCAGGGTTTGGAGATAATACCAAAGCTGCTATAATGACAAGAGGAGTAGCAGAGATTAGCAGATTAGGGTTATCTATGGGTGCAAAACCGGAAACTTTTGCTGGATTATCCGGAATGGGAGATCTGATTGTAACTTGTATGAGTAAACATAGTAGAAACAGATATGTAGGTGAGCAGATTGGAAAAGGAAATAAATTAAAAGATGTTCTTAAAAAAATGACAATGGTTGCTGAAGGTGTTGAAACAACTCGCTCTGTTGTGAGTTTATCAAAGAAAATGAGAGTTGAAACACCAATTGCTGATGAAGTTTATAAAATATTATTTGAAGACAAAGACCCAGTAAAAGCTACTAATGATTTAATGTCAAGAAATATGAAAATTGAAAGTATTTAATTTTTAGATTCAAGTATTTTTTTCATCAATGAAAGTAATTCACTACGGGTAAATGGTTTTGAAATATAATCTGTACATCCACCAGCTAAGAATTCTTCCTTATCACCATCCATAGCGAAAGCAGTTATGGCTATGATAGGAGTATTAGCATAGTCAGCATTATTACGCAGTTTTTTCGTTACTTCAATTCCTGTAATTCCACTTCCGAGGTTTATATCCATCAAAATTGCGTCATACTTTTTTGCATTAGCTTTTTCAATTGCTTCCAAACCGTTTGTTGCTGAATCGATATCATATTCTTTTGATAAAAAAGCTATTATTACCGAGAGATTGATATCATCATCTTCAACAATTAATAAAGAGTATCTTTTTTTATTATCCGAATTATTTGATTGTTCAATCATAAACCACCTGAAATTTATATCTTTTTAATTTAATGGAATTTCAACTGTAAAAGTAGAACCTTTATTGACTTCACTAATAACAGATATTTTGCCCTTAAGTATTTGAACGTATTTTTTGCAGATTGCTAGCCCAAGTCCTACTCCTTCAAAACTTCTGGATAAGCCTTCACTTGCCTGACGGAATTCTTCAAATATTATTTCTTTTTTTTCTTCAGGAATACCAATTCCTGTATCTGTTACTGACAAAAATAACTTATTTAAATCAAAATTTATAGTGGCATCAATCTCAACAATACCTTTTTCAGTAAATTTAACTGCATTATTAACCAGATTGTTTAGAATCTCTCTGATTATTTTGCTGTCTGAGAAAATGATCATTTCATCTTGTGAACAATGGATTCTAATAGTGATATTTTTTTTGAGTGCTGTTGGTTGGAAGAGTGCAACCACCTCTCGTATAACTGGATTCAAATCAAAATGAGTGTAGCTTGCTGCAAATTTTTCAGATTCAATTTTTGAAATTGTAAGAATCGAATTCAATGTCTCGAGTAATCTATTTCCACTTTGAAATATAATTGAAGCCATTTCTTCGTAAGGAGTGTCTTTAAATTCTTCCATCAATATTTCAGCATAGCCTAAAACACCAATTAGAGGCGTTCTAAGTTCGTGGCTCATATTCGAAAGAAAGTTTGATTTAATCCGATTTGCCTCTTCAGCTTTTTCTTTTGCTACTTTTAGTTCAGATTCAAATTTTTTTCTATCAGTAATATCTATTTGACTTCCCCAGATTGCTTTCAATTTTTTGTCACTTAATATTCCAATAGAATTATTCAGCAAAATAATTTCAGTTCCATCAACTTTTTTCTCAACAGTTTCAACGTTAATTACTTTATAGCCATTTCTTATGAATTCTCTGAATGCTTCTCTGTTTGTTTCTATATTGGTTCCTCCGTGAATCTCAACTAAACTTTCACCAATAATATCATTTGAAGATGAAAGTCCATACATATTAGCTAAGGAGTCATTAGCTTCAGCAATAAATCCTGATTCATACATTTTATCAATTTGTTCTTCAATTGGAAGACTGATATCAATTGGCTCTGTAAATTGGAGAAGTGAAATACCTTCCATACTATTATTGATGAAATTGCGATATTTCTCTTCACTCGTTTTGAGAGTTTCTTCGGTAATTTTTCTTTGGAAAATTCCTCCAATGCTTGCAGCAACTACTGAAAGTACTGAAATCTCGTGTTCAGACCATACTCGTTCGTTTTTGCAATCATCAAATTTTATAAATCCCCACAATTTTTTTGTAAGAAATATCGGAATACATAAAATTGATTTTGCCTTACTGCTTTTGAGAATATCATATTCTACCAGAGGAAGAGTGTTGACTTTATCTTTAATATAATTGCCGAGGTGAAATTCATTTAACCATCTTTTAAGGTTTGGGTTAAAATCAATTCGTTCGATAGAGGAGCTTTGAAATTCATTCCTTGAAGTCCATTCAACTAACAATTTTGCGTAGGTTGTATTACTTGGAATATCGTTGACGTTTTCATAAAGAGAAATTCGACTTACATTTATAATTTGACCAACCTGCTCAAAAGCAAGTTGTAGCCCTAAAAAGACATCCCTTTTAGTTAATAAGATTAATTGTGCTTTGGAAACAGCTTCCAAAAGACTTTTTATCTTGATTTTCTCTGCTTCATTAATTTTTCGCTCAAGAACTATTGAGGTTTGGTCAGCAACAAATTTGAGATTTTCAAAGTCCTCTTCACTATACCTTTCGGATTCATCATAGGTGTAAATTATAACAACACCTTTGATTTCATTTTTTACTTTTAATGGTATTCCAATCCAATTTAATGGAATAGCACCGATTTCCTCAATCTTTTTTTCCTTAATCAGTTTTTCGATTGCTTTGTTGTCTAAAAACCACGCTCTTTCTGAACTGATAACATATTCAATCAAAGTCTTTAGGGATTTATGAGTGTTTTCTCTTTGTTGTTTGGAATCCAATTCATATGGACAATAGATGTTATTATTTTCTTTTTCATATAGACAAATGCTAAAATTATTTGCAGGCATAATCGCTCTTACAATCAAATGTAATTCTGCAAAAAAATCGTTCAGGTCTTCTGTTAAATGTGAATACTCAGAGATTTTATAAAGAGCTTCTCTAACCTGATCGGTTTTAATTTTATTTGTTACATCTCTTGTAATTCCCCAGATACCAATTATCTTTTCATTTTTATCTTTAATAAAATTTAAGCTGTTTTCAGTCCAGATTAGTTTTCCATTTTTATTGTAACCTTTTAAAGTGAAAACAAGATTTTTGTCAGATTGTGATTTACGATTTTTTTCAAACTTAATCTCCTCTTCGATGTTATGTCTAAGATAGTAAATGGATTCAGGAGTGAAAATTTTTTCTATTGGTGTGTTTATCAATTCATCCGAAGAGCATTGAAAAATTTGTGAGTATGGTTTGCTTAAAAATAGAAAATTAAAATCCAGATCTCTTATCCAGAATTCTTCTTCAGTGTAAATTGAAATATGATTTAGAATTCTTTTAATATCTTCGATATTGTCCGTACTTTCAAGGGATTTATCTAATTCCAGCAGAATACCTTTAACAGTGATTTTACCCTGATTCAGAATTGAATAACCAACATTTAGAACATTATTGATTTCTCCGGATACGATTTCAATTTCATTTAATAATCTGTGATTATTCCTTTGATTTTGTGAGTATTCAGAAAAAAGTTTTTCAATTTCACTTTTGTGTTGATCTTTGAAAAAATTAATGAATTCTGATTTCTTTAATTTTAGATTTTTTTCAGAATGGTCGTCTTTATCAAAAAAATCTTTTCGCAAAAAAATTTCATCTGAATCATAATCAAATTCCCAAAAAAGCACTTTTAATCTCTTAAGGGTTTCAAATGTCTCTTTGTTCAAAAGTTTTATTTGATTAAATGAATTTTGATTGTCTTGAATATTTTGCATTATTGATGATAAATATAAAAAATGAAACACTCTGTCATTAAATTATCGAAAAAAGAGAAAAGTTTTAAAGCGATAATTTTAATCCGACATTTTATCAAATGGTAAAGAAATGCCTTTTATTTTTCTGAAAAGAGACACAGCAAATGAGTCAGTCATTCCTGAAATAAAATCAATTATTAAATGAAGTCTTTCAGATAATGTTAAATTCGGCTCTGCAGCAGATGTTATTCTGTTGGGAAGAAGATTGATTATAGTTCTGTTTTTATTGTTAAAATCGCCATCCAGCCAAGAATTAATAGCAGTTATGAAAACATCAAGTAGTCCACCAAGAACTTCGTAACCTGCGCATTCACGCTCTGTAACAATTTTGTGACGATAAATTTTATCAATTGAAAGTCTTTCAATTTCATTAAGATAATTTGCTGATGAAGTAAGTTTATACAATTCTTCAACAAAATTTCCAGAAAGAATTGAATTTTCATTTTCCAGAAAAACTTCAGCAATTTCTTTGACGAGATTATTTATCGCTTTTGCCCGTAAGAATCCGATTTTATCATTTTCATCTCGATTAAAATAATTCGATGGCAAATCAGTTTTAATCAGAGGTCTTAATAGCTCTTCTGTTTCTTTGAAGGAAACGAATCCAAGTCTGAAACCATCTTCGAAATCCATTATTCGATAACAAATATCATCAGCAGCTTCAACTAGAAATGCGAGTGGATGTCTTGAATAAAATTCTTCTGCTTCTGAAAATTTTTTAAGTCCAACTGTTTCGGCAATTTTTTTAAAGTAGTCTTTTTCGCTCTGAAAGAAACCAAATTTTTTGTAAACATTATTTTCAGTAAGGTGAATTTTATCGGAAATTAAAGACTCACGAGGATACTTCGTCAAAGCTGATAGAGTTGCATAAGTGAGTTTTAGTCCACCACTGACTTTTGGATTCTGCAATTTAGTGATTATTCTGAATCCTTGAGCATTTCCTTCAAAATTCAGTAAGTCGGTAACGTTACTTTGATTTGAAATCTGATTAATAAATCTAATTCCTTTCCCGTTTCGAAAATACTCTGAGATAGCATCTTCACCTGAATGACCAAAAGGCGGATTTCCGATATCGTGAGCCAGACAAGCTGCAGCAATTATTTCTCCAAAGTGAAATTTCGAATAATTTTCTTTTAGCTTCGGATATCTTTGAAGAATTACTTCTCCGACAAGATTTCCCAATGACCTTCCAACAACAGCAACTTCTAAACTGTGAGTCAATCTTGTATGAACGAAATCACTCTCGGGAAGTGGAAAAACCTGAGTTTTATCTTGTAATCTTCTAAATGCAGGAGAGAATACAATTCTGTCAAAATCTTTTTGAAACTGACTTCGACCATCATGTGTAGCTCTTGTTTCAGTTTCTTCAAAAGAGAATTGCTCATCACAAAGAAGATTCGCCCAATCCATCATAAATTAAATTACATCTCCCATCAGAACATTTATCGCGGTTGTATTTACAATATCATCAACACTACAGCCACGACTCAAATCAAAAAATGGTTTGTTTAAGCCCTGAACCATAGGACCAATAGCTTCAGCACCACCGAGTCTCTGAGCAATTTTGTATCCAATATTTCCAGCATTCAAATCAGGGAATACGAGAACGTTAGCTTTCCCTGCAACTTTACTTCCAGGTGCTTTTTTCTTTCCGATTGATTCTATAATCGCAGCATCAAATTGCAACTCACCATCAACCATCAAATCAGGACGTTTTGATTTTACTATGTTTGTAGCTGAGATAACTTTATCAGCAAGTTCGTGTGTTGCACTTCCTTTAGTTGAAAAAGAAAGCATTGCAACCAATGGCTCTTCTCCTGTAAGTTTTTTATGATTATCCGCAGTTGAGATTGCAATATCAGCTAATTGTTCGTCGGTCGGATTTGGAACTACTGCACAATCAGCGAAACTGTAATTTTTATCAGGAAAAATCATTAAGAAGAAACTTGATACGATTGAAATTCCCGCGGGCATTCCAACTATTTGAATTCCTGCTTTCATTACATCAGCAGTTGATGCAAATGAACCAGCAACCGAGCCATCAACTAATCCCTCACGCAGCATCATTGCAGCAAAGAATAAATCTCTTTTCATAGTTTCAACTGCTTGATCTTTTGTCATTCCTTTTTTCTGTCGAAGTTGAAAATAGATTTCGGAGAATTCTTCAAATTTAGGATGAGATAAGTGGTCAATTACTTCAACTCCGTCGAGGTTAACTCCAATTCTTTGTGCATCCTGCAAAACTTTAGTAGGATTTCCCAGAGTGATAATCTTTGCAACATTTTCTTTTGTAAGAATTTCAGCTGCCTTTAACACTCTTTCATCGTGAGATTCAGGTAAGATTATTGTCTTGTTTTTCGATTTAGCTTTTTGCTTAATTTCATTTATCAATTCCATTCCCATTTCTATTCTCCAAATTTTTTTGATTTATAATGCCAAAGTTAAACAATATCAAAAAGAAAAGTTTTGTGTAATAAAGAGAAAATCAAAAATGAAAATTGAATGATTATACTTGAACATAAATTTCTAACTTCAACAAACTAAATTACATCCAATAATTTTACAGCCATTATAAATATTGCTATAACTAAGACTGTCCGAATCAGTTTTTCACCTTTTTTTACGGACATTTTTGCGCCAATCCATCCTCCTGCAGCATTTCCGATAGAGAGACTTAATCCATAAAACCAATTTATATTATTTGTGAAAAAGAAGACAAGGAAAGCAGGAATTGTGAAAATAAAAACCACAAATACTTTATGCATATTCACTTTGATTAAATCTAATTTTAGTGCGTTGTGTAAAAGAGCCATTATCACAAAACCAACTCCAACCTGAATAAATCCACCATAAAATCCGATTCCAATCATTGCTAAAACTACTCTCCAGTCAATTGAGAAATCCGAAACGATTTTCTTTTCTTTCTTTTGTGGGATAATTATCGTAATGATTAACAATATCATAATTATCCCAAGAATTTTTTCGAAAGCTTCGTTCGATATTTTAACAGCAAATAAAGCTCCGGCAATTGCACCGGGCAAGCTAAGTAGTGAAAGAACCAAACTGTTTTTTAACTCAAAGAACTTTTCTTTTTTAAATGAATAAACTGCAGAGATATTTTGAAATAGGATAGCAACTCTGTTTGTTCCATTTGCTACCGAAGCATCAAGTCCGAGAAAAATTAAAGCAGGCAATGTAAGTGATGAACCGCCGCCAGCATTCACATTTATAAATGCGGCAATAGCACCAACAATGAAAAGTATTGAAATTGCTAGAATCTCTGTCAAATTTTATCCTTATTTCTAATTCAAAAATACAAATACAATTTCACTTGTGAATGTTCGAAGGATTTAATTAGAACTCTCAGCTTCATATTTTAGCTTTTGAGAAAAAAATATTGTTAATAATTCAGGCAAATAATTTTTGTTTAAAAAGTTTTTAGTTCCGTTGACATTTCCATCAGCAATTTTGTTGATACATTTGATATCAGAGTTGCTAAATTTTTATCCATACCGATTGGGAATTCTACCAAGGAAATTAGAGGGACTTCTTGGAATTTTTTCCGCTCCACTAATTCATTCAAATTTTTCTCACTTGATTTCAAATTTTTTCCCTCTTGTGTTAATGGGATTAGGAATTTTCTATTTTTATCCTAAATCAGCTTACAATGTTTTTGCTTTTGTTTATTTACTAACGGGAGTTTTAGTATGGTTGTTTGCAAGAGGTGTTTATCATATTGGAGCAAGTGGAATTGTTTATGCTTTTGTTTCGTATTTGTTCTTCAATGGAATTTTTAGAAGAGATACAAAATCTTTGTCGCTGTCATTGATCGTTGTTTTTCTTTATGGTGGAATGGTTTGGGGAATCCTGCCGGGAATGGAAGGAATAAGTTGGGAGTCTCATCTTTTCGGAGCGATATCCGGAATGATTGCGTCTTTTATTTTCAGAAAGACTGATCCGATAAAAAAATATGATTGGGATGATGAGAAATCAGAAATACCAGCGAGAGAGTTGGAAGTATCCTATGACCCCGAGAAAAATAAATTCTTAGATGAATTATGAATGCGAACTAATAAGTATAATTCTGCAAGGTCCTAGTTCTATTTTATTCAATAACAGAAAGGAATATTATGAAAAAAACTACCAGTGAAACGCGACTTTATCGTGCAGAGATGAATGAAAAAATTCTCAACTCTGGTTTCAATGATTTTAAAAAATTTTTTGCCTTAGATAATAAAGCTTACATTGACGGTGCTTTACCTGCAAAAACTAAAGAGTTAATGGGATTAGCAGCTTCTATGGTGCTGAGATGTAATGATTGTATCTTTTATCATATTGACCGCTCCATTCAAGAAGGAGCAACAAAAGAAGAATTACTTGAAACCTTCAATATCGCTTTGATTGTTGGCGGTTCAATTGTTATCCCACATCTTCGTTATGCTTTTGAGATGATGGAGAGGGTGTTTGAGGAGGGGGAGAGTTTAAGTTCAGGTTCAAGTTCA
>CAKZLD010000090.1 GCA_937125135.1 uncultured Ignavibacterium sp. | reverse complement strand
AAAAACTATTTACAGTTATTATTAAAAGCTTACAACGAATACTCATTATTTTCAATTATAAATCTGGGATCGTCATACTTACCTGATTCTAAAGCACACATATCATTCTTAAGTGAAATGAGTGATTTTATCAAAGCGAAGAAAAATCTTTTAGTTTCTTCTTCTTTTTTTAATTATGATCTCAGGAAAATTGACGGAATAGACCTTTATGGAATTGAGCTTGTGAATGAATCTATTTATACTTACTCAAAGAAAATCGAAGATTTGTTCAGCCAATTTGGAAAAGGAAAAATTTATATTTCAGATGCAACTTATACTGTCAGCATTGGACAGTCTGATGGCTATACTAACAAATATTCATTCGAAGCTCAAGCAAAATTTTTTGAAGATCTGATAAAATATTCTGACAATTATAATCCCGCCGGCTTTTTCATTAACTCAATATTTGATTTTAGAGGAGATTTTTCTTCACTATTCTTTAAATACAACACTGAAAATGTTTACCAAATTGGTCTTATATCTGAAGATAGAAAGGAAGAAAGACTTTCTTATAAAGTTGTAACTTCCTATCTTCAAGATACGGAGAGAGTTACAATTCCTATTGGCAGCAGTAAAGATGACTCCCCAATGATTTTTATCATTGCCGGTTTATTTCTTGCTTTATTCATGGGAGTTTTAGTGAATTCCGGTAAGAAATTTAGAGAAGATGCCACAAGAGCATTACTTCGTCCATATAATTTTTTTGCAGACGTACGGGATCAAAGAATTATTTCTGGTTATCAATCCATTTTTCTTTTACTGATAGTATGCCTCACAGGAAGTTTAATTGCAAGTAATCTTTTACACTATTTCAGATCAGATCTATTTATCGAAAAGTTGATATTAGCATTTGGTAGTAAATCTTTAATTTCGGCAATTACTTATCTTGCATGGAATCCTCTCAATTCGGTTTTATGGTTATTTATTGTTTCATTGTCTGTACTTTTTATTTTGATGATAATTATTAAATCAGCCGCATTTTTTGTCAGAAACAGAGTGTATGTTTCGAATGTCTTTTTCGTGATAGTATGGGCTTTGTTGCCGATTGTTTTATTCATTCCTCTTGGAATAATTCTATATAGAGTTTTAAATACTGAACTTATCAATACATATATTTTTATTTTTCTTCTGTTATTAAAATTGTGGTTAATTTTCAGATTGATTAAAGGTATTTATGTTATTTATGACGTTAATCCGGGCTCTGTATATTTCTATAGTTTTTTATTTCTTCTAATAATCTTTTCAGGATTTCTATTGTATTTCGAAGTTAATAATTCTATAATTGATAATATCTCTCTTGTCTTAAAACAATTTAAAGTATTTTAATAATTGTATCTCTCTAAAATTGAAATATTCGGCTTCAAGTCTTTTGCGCAGAAGACAGTTATAAATTTTAACAAAGGCATAACTTCAATCGTTGGTCCTAATGGTTGTGGTAAGACTAATGTTGTGGATGCTATTCGCTGGTGTCTCGGTGAACAACGTAGTGGCGTGTTGAGAAGTGATAAAATGGAAAATGTGATTTTCAATGGTACAGCCAACAAAAAACCAATGGGAATGGCTGAAGTTTCACTTACTATTCAAAATACAAAAGGAATTTTACCAACCGATTATAATGACGTAACCATTACCCGAAGAATTTTCCGTTCCGGGGAAAGTGAGTATTTGTTAAATAAAAATCTCTGTAGACTTAAAGATATTACTAATCTTTTTATGGATACCGGAATTGGCGCCAATGCTTATTCTGTTATCGAATTAAAAATGGTTGAAACTATTCTTAGTAATAAAGCAGAAGAGAGAAGAGTATTATTTGAAGAAGCTGCCGGAGTAAATAAATATAAACTTAGAAGAAGATTAGCTCTCAAAAAACTCGATGAGGTGAAAGCTGACTTAAGCCGTGTTAATGATATCGTTTCAGAAGTGGAGAAAAAAGTAAATTCTCTTGAACGGCAAGCAAAAAAAACAAACAGATTCAATCATCTTTCGGCTCAACTAAGAGAACTTGAATTAGATCTTGCTGAAAGAGAATATGCTCTGTTCCTTCTTAAAATAAATGAAGAGAAAAAATCAAAGGAAGAAAGTTTTAACCTCAAGGTCAATATAGAATTTGATATCAAAAAAGCTGAAGATGAAATTAGTTCTCAACGTGAAGACCTTTCAAAAATCGAAAGCGAACTTCAGGCGAAAAGAAGTGAGATTAGTCAGATTAGAGAAAAAATATATCAATCACAGAAATTTCTTTCTGTACAATCTGAAAGAAAAAATTCACTTGAGGAGAATAAAAAACGTTTTGCTGATGAAATTATCAGATTTGAAAATGAATTAGAAAATGCCAAAAGAATAATAGAAAAAGCCAATCAATCAATTTCTGAACTAAGTAAAATACTTGAAGATAAACAGCTTCAGAAAGCTAATTTTCAGAAAGAGTCTGAAATAATTTCTGTTGAGCTCGAAGAAAAAAGTAATAAACTTAAAGCTCATTCGGATTTATTGATAAATAAAATCAGAGAAATCAACACATTCGAAAATCAGTTAAAAAATATTGAACAATTACTTGCTGATAAAAAAACTCAAACAGAAAAACTTGACAACAAGATTATCAATATCACTAATACTATTGCTAAAACTGTTGGTTATATTGAAGAATTAAGTAACGAGCGTGACGAAACAAAGAAAAGAATTGAACAAGCAGAATCTATCTTTTCTCAAAAACAGAGAGAAAAATCTTTACTTGAAAATCAATTAGCTGAGTTAAAAGAAAAAGAAGTTGAACTTCGTGGCGTTATCAATGCTCTTCGAGAGAAAATAGAGTTTATTCAAAATCTTATTGACAATCTTGAAGGTATCTCAAAAGGAGCAAAAACTCTTCTTGCAGATAAATCGTGGTCGAAAAACAAATCTACTATTCTTGCTCACATTGGAAACACTGAAGACAAATATCGTTTTGCAATCGAAGCTGCTCTTAAAAATTTATTGAACAATTTGGTAGTTGATACCACAGAAGATTTATTAAACGGAATTAAATATCTCAAGGAAAATAAGATTGGAAAAGCAACATTCTTTATTCCTTCAGATTCTTCTGTAAAATATGAAGGTTTCATTGGTAAACTTCAGCGATTTATTGATAGAAGAAAAGCAAAGCAAATTTCCAAACATCCGAAGTTTGTCGGGTGGGCGGTTGATTTCATTGATTCAGAAGAAAAGTGGAAAGGATTTTTTAACAACATACTCAAAAATACCTGCATTGTTGAGGATATCGAAACAGCTTTCGAGCTTTATAAAAAATATAATTCTTTCAGTTTTGCAACTTTCAACGGTGATTTCATTGCCAGAGATGGATTTATTACCGCTGGCTCCGAACCAAGATTAGATGACACTCTTTTTGGAAGAAAGAAACTTCTTGAAAATCTTAAAAAAGAATTCCCAGAAAATGAGATACAATTACAAAATATTCAGAAACAAATTGCTGAAAAAGAAAATGAGCTGAATCAGATTGATCTTTCTGTCCTTTCGGAAAGAGGGAAAATGTTAGTGAATGATCTCGCTGCAATTGAAAAGCAAATTTCTCAATTTGAATATGAAATAAAAAAATCCAATGATGAAATAGACAAAACACAAAAGGAAATAAAGGATTTAGTTTTAGAATCAAATAAACTTGAAACTCAAAAAAATGAATTAATAGAATCTCTTCATTCAGGATTGAATGAAAAATCTTATCTTGAAGATTTACAAAAGCAACTTGAATCTGATTTGACAGCAACTCAACAAGCTTTTAACAAAATTGTTACTGAGAAAAATAATCTTGAAGTTGAAATCGAAAGAATTCTGGGAGAATTAAAAAACAATCAAAATTCAATTCAGTACTCCGAAGAATCAATAAATTCTTATACACAGAGTATTCACAGAAAACAGACGGATATTCAATCATCAGATGATGAACTTCTAAAGATTAGTCATCAGCTAGAATCTGAAGATAAAAAACTAAAAGAGTATGAAGAACAATTAAATTCGCTTTTGCTTCAATCAGAAGAAATAGAAACTAAATATAGTGAATTAAAATCCGAAGTAAATCAGAAAGAAAGTGAGTTAAAAAAATTAAGATCTAATCGTGAATTGATTCAGGAAGCAATCCACAAATCTGATATTTCTCTCAAAGAGCTTGAGATAAAAAAGGATTCTTTAATTGAACACATAAAGGAAACATATTCGCTTCAGATTTCTTTGAAAGAATTTGAAGATTTAAAGAATTTTGATTTCCAATTACGACACAACGAAGTTCACGAAATAAAAGAAAAGATTAAGTCCCTCGGTCCTGTTAATCTTCTGGCATATTCAGAATTTGAAGAAGAGAAACAACGTCTCGATTTTCTTTTAAAGCAACGAAATGATTTACTTGAATCTGAAAAAGATGTAATAAAAACAATAGAAGAAATAAATCGTACTGCTCAGACATTATTCAAAGAAACCTTCGAAAAAATAAGAGAAAACTTTATCAAAATTTTCAGAACTCTTTTTGATCCGGGAGATGAAGCAGATTTAAGAATTGAAGAAAATAATGATCCACTCGAAGCAAAAATTGAAATAATAGCCAAACCAAGAGGAAAGAGACCTACATCAATTGATTTGCTCTCCGGAGGAGAAAAAACTCTTACGGCTATTGCACTGTTATTCGCCATATATCTTGTTAAACCAAGTCCTTTCTGTATTCTTGATGAAATTGATGCTCCATTGGATGACGCCAATATTGATAGATTTACTCGCATACTAAACGAGTTTAAAAAAGATACTCAGTTTATTGTGGTAACTCACAATAAGAGAACTATGGAATCAGCTGAAACTCTTTACGGAATTACTATGCAAGAAGATGGAATTTCGAAACTCGTGGCTGTTCGTTTTAACGAAGATTTCGATTTTGCAGAAAGCAACTAATAATTATGATGTTTGCAATAAAAACATTATTCATAATTTTATTATTCATTCAGCCTTACTCATTTTCTCAATGGGTAAATGATCCTCGTTTAAATACGCCGTTAGTAACAAATCCGAAAGATCCAACAAATATCACGGTTCTCGGAGAAAGCAAAGAAGGCGGGGCTTTTATCGTTTGGCAGGATGTTATTTCATCTAATCTTAACAATGTATTTTTTCTGCACTTCAATAGAGATGGAAAAGTAAGTTTTCGTGCTGATGGAAAAGCTGTTTCATTATCTCAATTCAATAAATTAAATCCGGTTGCTATTCTTTCCCCAAAAGATGAATTAATAATTTTATGGAAAGAAATTATCTCTGCTGAAAGACAAACTTTATCAATACAAAAAGTTAATCAGAGTGGAATGAGACTATGGACTGATTTCGGAATTCAACTTGAAAATGTTGAGGGAGAAATAACAGACTTTACTCTTTCCTGCAACAATCTCGGAGAAATTTTTGTAAGTATGATAACTCGTAACTTGGTTCCTCTGAACATGAGTAAAACAATTTTCAAGTTAAGTGTTTCCGGTGAAGTTCTAACAAAGAATGTAAGCTATCAAAAATCAGATGGAGTCATTCATAATTCTCAGATCATTGCAATTGACAGTCAATTCTCTGGCTTATTTTGGATCGAAACAGTAAATAATAAATCAGTTCTAAACTTTAAATCAGAAAACATTTCAAATAAGGAAAATAAAAGTTCAATCTCTGTTTCAAATCCTAAAGAGAATGTTATAGATTTTTCCGTGTCGAAATATGGTGATGATTTTTACATAATTTGGACAGTGCTTGCCCAAAATAAAAGAATTTATCACCAGTTGATTTCATCAAAAGGAATTAAAAAGTGGGGTTCTGAGGGTAAAATAGTAACTTTATTAAAAGGCAGCAATTCAAATCCTAAACATACTTTCTTCAACAACAGAATAATAATTACCTGGGTAAATGAGTTCAATAAAGACCGCAACATATTTGCAGATGCATTTGATCTTAAAGGTGAAAAAATATGGGATAAAAGTCCTATACCGATTATAACTCTCAAAGGTGATCAATTCGGTCAGCAAATTGTATCAGATAACAAGGGTGGATTTATCATTGCATGGATTGACAGAAGAAAAAGTGAAGATTTTGGAAATATCTACGCTCAAAAAATCACTTTAGATAAAAAATTTCTTTGGGATTCTTTAGGAGTTGATTTGGGAACATATCCCAAATCTCAGAAAAGCTATTTAAATCTAATTGAAGATAGAAGTGGTGGTGCAGTAGCTGTATTCAAAGATAAAAGAAATGATGGTTGTGAAATCTATGGACAAAAAATTTTTTCAACAGGGACTTATGCCGGTCAAATTCTGGGTTTGAAGTCTGAACTTTTTGGTGATTCAGTCAAAATTTCATGGTTTGCTGCAAATGAATCAAACATCGTTGAGTATGATATTTTAAGAAAAGCAGAAAACGAATCTATCTGGAGAACAATTTCCACAATAAAAAAGATTAATTCAAATAACATAAACTATTATGAATACTTTGATTTTCCGGATGGAAATGGATTAATCTCATATAAGGTTGTTCAAAAAATATCAGGCAAAGAAAACCAATTCTCTGAAATTACAACTGTTAATTACATTTCAGATTTCAGTGATTTTATCCTTTTTCAGAATTCACCAAATCCCTTTAGCGAAAAAACTACTATTAGTTTTTCAATTCCTTATGGTCAGAACGTTGAAATAGAAATTTTTGATATACGACTCAATCCGATTAAAGTTTTAGTCAAAGATTATTATTCTGAAGGCAAGCATTCAATAATTTTTAACGCTGATGAATTAGAGCCCGGAATTTACTTCTACAGATTAAAAGCAGGTGATTTTATTGCTGTTAAAAAAATGGTAGTGAATAAGTAATGGATGCAAGCAAAATCAAAGTTTTTGTTGACTTCGACGGAACAATTACTCCAAAAGATATTGGTCGGGAGATATTTCTTACTTTCGGCGATGAACAAAAAGCTGAGGAAATCATATCTAATCTTCATAAAGGAATTATTACATCAAGACAATGTTGGGAAGAACTTATCGCAAACGTCCATTCTATTGATGAAAAAAAAATAATTGATTTAATTGATAGTATTTCAATTGATGATTCTTTCATTTCGTTTGTTGAGTTCTGTAAGTCCAATAAAATTGATATTTACATTTTAAGCGATGGATTTGATTTTTATATCGAAAGAGTTCTACAGAGAGAGAAGCTAAGTTGGATTCCTTTTTACTCAAATATCCTACGAATAGATAATGGAAAACTATCTGCATATTTTCCTTATTATAATCCTGACTTTAATTCATCATCCAATCCTAAAATGCAGCACATAATAGATAACAGCAGCGATGAAGATTACACTATTTATATCGGCGATGGAAACTCAGACAAAGACGCAGCACAATACTGTGATTTAATTTTTGCAAAAGATGGATTGCTTAAATTCTGTGAGCTTAATAGAATTTCTTTTTTCCCATATAAAAATTTTAATGATATTTCTGAAACAATTAGAAGATTGTTATCAAAAAAACGTCTTAGGAAAAGCCATCAGGCAATGCTAAAACGAAAAATAGCTTACGAGGCAGAATGAATAAACAAAAATTTGCACAACTTTTTTTCAAGAACAGAAGTTACACTCCAATTCCTTTTTTAATTCTTATGGTGATTTTTGAACAGGCAACTTATCATTCTTTAATAATTGGATTTATTGTTTCAGTAATTGGTGAAGCAATAAGATTATGGGGTGTTAGCTGGGCTGGAAGTGAAACTCGTACAACCGGTAATGTCGGCGGAACTTTCTTAATTATCAGCGGTCCGTTTGCTTTTGTTCGAAATCCTTTATATGTCGGAAATATGCTTATTTATTTAGGATTGGGAATTATGTCTCTCGCTCTTTTTCCTTACTTGCAAATTATTGCTATACTTTTTTTCATAATTCAGTATAGTCTCATAGTTTCAGAGGAAGAAGAATATTTGAAGAAAACTTATGGCGAACATTATAAAAAATATTTTTCTTCTGTGCCAAGATTTTTCCCCAGATTAACTCGATACAAAGATAGTAATGTTGAACAACCACCATTTAAAATTGCAGCAGGTCTTCGTTCTGAAAGACGAACTCTTCAGGCACTATTTGGTGTGTCATTGTTTTTAGTTATTAAATTTTTAATCAGAATTTATGGCTGATTCTATTTTAATTATTGCAGGGGAAGCTTCCGGTGATTTACACGGCTCATCACTTATAAGAGAGATAAAAAATCTATCTCCTGAAACTGAGCTGTTCGGAGTCGGTGGAGTGAATATGCAAAATGCAGGATTAACAATGCTCTATCACTCTGATAAACTTAATTTTATGGGTTTTGTGGAAATTCTTCGTCATATTCCATTTATTAAGAAAGTTCAGCGTCATTTGATTAACGAAGTAATTGAACGAAAAACTAAATATGCGATTCTGATTGATTATCCGGGCTTCAACTTAAGTATTGCTAAGAAATTGAAAAAACTTGGAGTAAAAATCTTTTATTATATCTCTCCTCAGGTTTGGGCTTGGGGTCAGGGAAGAATCAAGAAGATAAAAAAGCTTGTATTTAAAATGTTTGTTCTTTTTCCTTTTGAAGAAGTATTTTATAAAAAAAATGGAATTGACGCTGAATTTGTTGGTCATCCTCTAATTGTTAAATTGAGCAATTATAACTTTAAAGAGAAAAATGAACTGTATGAAAAATTCCATTTAGAAAAAGATAAAGATATTCTTCTGATTTTACCCGGAAGCAGGAAACATGAAGTATCATTTATCTTTCCTAATGTTTTCTCAGCTGCAGAAAAAATTGCAAAGAAGTTTAACTTGCAAATTGTTGTTGCTTGCTCGAATTCTATAGAAGAAAATTACATTAGGCAAGTTGTAAACTCGAATGAATATAAAATTATCTCCGGTTTCACATATGATTTAATGAAGCATTCTAAATTCGGAATAATCAAATCCGGTACTTCCACTTTGGAAGCCGGCTTAATCGGACTTCCGATGATAATTGTATATAAAGCTAACTATCTCTCATATTTTATTGGAATGCTTTTGATAAAAGTTAAAAACATAGGAATTGTAAATATTCTTATAGGAAAAACTGTTGTTCCTGAATTACTTCAATCTCAGGTTAACGAGTCAGATATTTTCAGAATATCGGAGGAAATTCTCTCAGATCCGAAGAAAATTGATTTAATGAAACAGGAACTATCAAAACTAAGTCAAATATTAGGTAGAAAAGATTCAGCTAAAATAACTGCTCAAAGGATAATCGATAGTGTAAATGAAAAAAATTAAACAAACATTTTACAGAGTAATTGGAAATTTAATATTAAAACATTCTCTCGATTTGCTGTGTAAATCTTTAAGAATTGAGATTGTCAATAAAGCTGTTATTGAAAATCTTGAAAACCAAAATCAAAATTATGTTTTGGCTTTTTGGCACGGAACTATGCTTTTGCCGTGGTATTTACATAGAAATAAAAATTTCTCTGCTCTCACAAGTCTGAGCAAAGATGGTGATTTACTTGCAAAACAACTTAAACATTGGAACTATCACGTTATCAGAGGTTCAAGCCACAAAGGCGGTGATGTTGCTTTGGGAATTATGGTAGATTGTGCTAAAAATAATTATTCAGTAGCAATCACTCCAGATGGACCAACAGGACCTCCGTTGAAATTCAAAGCAGGAGCTGTTATAACTGCTAAAAAAAGTGGAATCCCTCTTGTTTTGGCTGGTGTTGGTTTTTCTAATAAAAAGCAACTCAAAAGCTGGGACAGTTTTCAGGTACCTCTGCCGTTTAGCAAGGCAAAAATAATTTACTCTGAACCATTAAAGATTGATACTAACTTAGACTATAATGAAACTGATAAAATTATAAAAGCGTGTGAATCTATTATGAATCAACTTCAGGAAAAGGCAGCGTCGTTTTAGATTTTATGTCAAAAGCAATTAAAATATTGTCTTTCATTTTAATACCGATTTATTACTTAATCATTTCGGTCAGAAATTTTTTGTTCGATGCAAAAGTCTTTAAATCTTTAGGTGTAAATGCGAAAGTAATTTCTATTGGAAATATTGTAGTTGGTGGCTCTGGTAAAACTCCATTTGTTATTTACATTTCAAAATTATTAAAAAAACTTGGCTGGAAACCATCGGTATTAAGTAGAGGATATGGAAGGAAATCGAGAGGTTATCTTTTGGTATCAGGTGACGGAAAAAACATAATTGATGTTGAAAAGTGCGGTGATGAAATTTATCAAACCGTTATGGAGTGCGAAATTCCCGCCGCTGTATCTGAAAGAAGAATTGAAGGTGCTGTTAAATTATTGAAAGAAGTTGATACAAATGTAATTGTTCTCGATGATGCTTTTCAGCATAGATGGATTAAACGGGATTTAGATTTTGTACTAATTGACAAAAGCTTTTTAACTAACAAGTCAATTTTTACTCAATCTTTGCTACCTGCAGGTTCAATGAGGGAGCCATTAAAATCAATTCAACGTGCAAGTGCAATTATTCTTAACAAAAAGTTTTCAAACGAAAACAATTCTTCATTTGATAACCAACTTAAAAAATTTAATAAACCAATTTTCACGGCTTATTATAAAGCAATCAGTTTTGTTGATATGACAAGAAAAACAGAACATTCGCTGGATGAATTTAACGGGCAGAACAGTCTAGTAATTTCAGGGATAGCTAATCCAACTTCTTTTCTTACAATTCTGTCAAAAACCGGCGTGAACACAAAAAATCAGTTGATTTTCAAAGATCATAAAAATTATACTACTAAAGAGGTTCAACAGATAAGAAAAACTTTTTATTCGACAAATGCACATTCTGTAGTTACCACTGAGAAAGACGCCGTAAAATTGCTTAAATTTGCACGTGAGTTTGACGATATTGATATATTTTACCTTAAAATTTCAATGTTAATAGAAAATGAAGAGAGTTTTATAGAATTTTTGAAAAATAATCTTAACTAAATATCATAATCAGAATAAATGTAAATTTAATGGAGGAAAAGTTACAATGACAAAATCAAAGAAATACGTTTACTACTTCGGTGGAAAGAAAGCTGAAGGTAAAGCCGATATGAAATCTTTACTCGGTGGTAAAGGAGCCAATCTTGCTGAAATGGTAAATATTGGTCTTCCTGTTCCTGCTGGTTTCACAATTACAACAGAAGTCTGTACAGCCTACTATAAGAACAACAAAAAATATCCTAAAGAACTCGAAAAGCAAGTAAAGGATGCTCTCGCAAAAGTTGAAAAACAAATGGGAGCAAAATTTGGCGATTTGAAAAATCCACTTTTACTTTCTGTACGTTCCGGGGCAAGAGCTTCTATGCCGGGAATGATGGAAACAATTCTAAATGTAGGATTAAATAATCAAACGCGTGAGGCTTTAATTGCCAAAACAGGAAATCCAAGATTTGTTTATGATTCTCACCGCCGATTAATTCAAATGTACTCAGATGTAGTTATGGAAAAAGCTGCAGGAATTGAACCCGAAGAAGGAAGGGGTGTCAGACAACAATTAGAAAAAGAAATGCATAAAATGAAAGAAGCACGCGGTGTTCACGCTGACACTGATTTAACAGCAGAAGACTTAAAGGAACTTATTGAGATTTACAAAGAAAAAGTAAAAGAAGTTTTAGGAAAACCTTTCCCTGAAGATCCAATGGATCAACTTTGGGGAGCTATTGCAGCCGTTTTCCAAAGCTGGATGGGTAAAAGAGCTATCTCTTATCGAAGAATTGAAGGAATTCCAGATGATTGGGGAACAGCAGTAAATGTTCAATCAATGGTATTTGGAAATATGGGTGATACTTCAGCTACCGGTGTTGCATTTACAAGAAATCCTGCCACTGGTGAAAATTATTTTTATGGTGAATGGCTACCAAACGCTCAAGGCGAAGACGTCGTTGCTGGTATCAGAACTCCGAATCCAATTAATGAAGTTAGTAAAAGCGAACATACCGCTCATCTGCCTTCACTCGAAACCGCAATGCCAGAGACTTATAAACAATTACACAAAATTCAGAAATCTCTTGAAAAGCATTACCGCGATATGCTCGACATTGAATTTACAATTCAGGAAGGCACATTATATATGCTTCAGTGTCGTGTTGGAAAAAGAAATGGACCTGCTGCGGTTAAAATGGCTGTGGATATGTACAAAGAAAAACTGATTACAAAAGAAGAAGCAGTAATGAGAGTACAACCCTCTCAGCTTGATGAATTATTGCATCCGATTGTTGATCCTTCTGCAGAATTAAAAACAAAAGTTTTTGTAAAAGGACTTCCTGCAGGACCAGGCGGAGCTGCAGGACAAGTAGTTTTTTCCGCTAATGATGCAGTCGCTTGGGCAAAGGAAGGTAAAAAAGTTATTCTTGTTCGTGATGAAACTAATCCTGAAGATATCGAGGGAATGAGAGCTGCACAAGCAATTCTAACTGCACGCGGAGGAATGACTTCACACGCAGCTTTAGTTGCTCGTGGTTGGGGTAAATGTTGTATCGTTGGGGCTGGTAGTATAAAAATTAATTATGAAGAAAAATCTTTAACTGTTGGTGATGTTACTGTTAAAGAAGGTGACTGGCTAACATTAAACGGAACAAAAGGAACTGTTTACCTTGGTGAACTTCCTATGAAAAAATCCGCTGAAGAAAATCCTGACTTCCAGTCATTTATGAAATTATGCGATGATTTAAGAAAACTTAAAGTAAGAACTAATGCTGATACACCTGAAGATGCAGCCCGTGCACGTGCTTTCGGCGCAGAAGGAATCGGACTTTTTAGAACAGAACATATGTTTTATGGCAAAGGTTCGGAAGAACCTCTGTTCAAACTACGTAAAATGATTCATTCAAAAACCAAAGCAGAAAGAATAGCAGCATTGGATGAACTCTTCCCTTATGTCAAGAAAGATGTTAAAGGAACTTTGGAAGCAATGGATGGATATCCGGTTACTTTCAGAACACTTGACCCACCATTGCACGAGTTTGTTCCAAACAGAATGGATGAACGAGAAAAACTTGCTGAAAGTCTTGGAATTTCTCTTGAAGAATTAAATGAAAGAGCAGATTCTCTTCACGAAAATAATCCGATGATGGGTCATCGCGGAGTGAGACTGGGAATTACATATCCTGAAATTACTGAAATGCAGGTTAGAGCAATTTTTGAAGCAACTGCAGAATTATTGAAAGATGGAAAGAAACCTTTCCCCGAAATAATGATTCCTGTAACTTGCCACGTAAATGAAATTCAACATCAATACGATATTATCAATATTGTTCATAAAGAAGTTTGTGATAAATTCGGATTGAAAAAAATTCCTCACTTAACCGGAACTATGATTGAAATTCCACGTGCTGCTTTGACTGCAGATAAAATAGCAGAAGTTGCTCAATTTTTCTCTTTTGGAACTAACGATCTTACACAAATGGGCTTCGGATTTTCGAGAGATGATATTGGTGGTTTTCTTCCGGAATATCTCGAAAAGAAAATTCTTCCCGAAGATCCTTTCCAATCAATTGATCAGGAATCAATAGGTAAATTGATGGAAATTGCAGTCCAAGAAGGAAGAAAAACCAGACCAGATCTCAAAGTTGGAATTTGCGGTGAACACGGTGGAGAACCCAAATCAGTAGAGTTCTGCCACAATATTGGATTAAACTATGTAAGTTGTTCACCTTTCAGAGTGCCTATTGCACGTTTAGCAGCTGCACAAGCAGTTATCAAAGAGAAAATGTCTGCACCGAAAAAATTAGTTAAATCAAAAACCATAAAGAAGAATAAAAAGTAATTAAAAAATTAGCCGGTACGAGATGTCTTCAACAGGCATCTCTTCCGGATTAATTATATTTTACTAACATAAAAGGTAGTGCAATGAAATTATCAGATTTTAATTATAATTTGCCTAAAAATCTGATTGCTAAATATCCTGTTTCACCGCGGGATAAAGCAAGGCTTCTCGTGGTTAATAAACAGACTGGTGAAATGGAGGATAAGCATTTCTACGATGTGATTGATTATATGAACCAAGGCGATGTGATGGTTGTGAATGAAACAAAAGTTTTTCAGGCAAGACTTTTTGGTAAAAAAGAAAAAACTAATGCAAAAATTGAAGTCTTCCTTTTAAGAGAACTTAATAAAGACGATTACATCTGGGATGTGATTGTTGATCCAGCAAGAAAAGTCAGAATTGGGAATAAAATATATTTTTCAGATACTCTATGGTGTGAAATTATTGATAACACAACTTCAAGAGGAAGAACTGTCAGATTTAATCAGCCAAACGTTTTTGATGCAATTGAAAAAATAGGACATACTCCACTTCCACCTTACATTAAAAGAGAACCCGAGCAAAGTGATAAAGAAAATTATCAAACTGTTTATGCCAAACAGCACGGCTCTGTCGCGGCTCCTACTGCTGGTCTTCACTTTACAGAAAAGTTAATTCATAAAATCGAAAAAAAAGGAATTAAGATTGTGCCTATTATTCTTCATATAGGATTAGGAACTTTCAGACCTGTTGAAGTTGAAGATTTGACAAAGCATCGAATGGATTCTGAGTTTTACGAGATTCCCGTCTCTTCCGCAGAATCAATTAACGAAGCAATTAGAAATAATAAGAATGTATTCATTGTGGGTACATCAACCTGCAGAGCACTCGAAACAAGTACTACTGCAGAAGGATTCATAAAACCAAACAAAGGGTGGACAGATAAGTTTATCTATCCTCCATTCCAGTTTAAAGTAACAAAAAAGTTGATTACTAATTTTCATGCTCCGGAATCAACGCTAATACTTCTGGTTGCTGCACTAATAGGAACTGATTTGACTATGAAAGCTTATAAAAAAGCAGTAAAAGACAAATACAGATTCCTCAGCTACGGAGATGCAATGTTGATTCTATAATATGAAAATAGTCGCTATTATTCCTGCAGGTGGTAAAGGAACTAGGAGTGGATTTCCCACTCCTAAACAATATCTAAAACATAACAACAAGGAAGTCATTTGTTACTGCCTCGAAACTTTTCAAAAAAATAAATTCATAAATGAAATCATAATAGCAGCAGAACCCGAATATTTTGATCTTCTTCTTAAAATCATAAAAAAATATAAGTTCAACAAAATAAGCCTGATTGTTGAGGGCGGTTCAACGAGACAACAATCAGTTTATAATGCACTTCTATCCTCAGAAGCAAATAATGATGATTTAATTGTAGTCCACGATGCAGCAAGACCTTTGTTATCAGATAATGTATTAACAAATGCAATTTATACTGCACAAAGAAAAGGTAATGCTGTGGTTTGTATTAAAGCGAAAGATACTTTAATAAAAGGACATAACACAGTTGAAACATATCTGAACAGGGATGAAGTTTATTACGTACAAACTCCGCAAATATTCAAATATGAGGTTTTAATAAAAGCTTTTAATAAGGCAACAAAACAAAATTTAATAACAACAGATGAATCTTCTTTAGTTAGAAACTTGGGTAGAAAAGTATTCATCTCTGAAGGTTCTGTTTTCAATTTCAAAATAACAACTAAAGAAGATTTTGAGCTATTCAAGAAATTAGTTTAAATCCGATTTCCTTTATTTTACATAATGATAGTAAATTGTAAAAAATAAAATAAAAAATTGATTGAGTATGACTGAATTTATATCCGATGCATTGCAAAATCTCGCAACTCCAATGATCTTGTTTTTTGTTCTAGGATTTATTTCTACTATTATCAAATCTGATATTGAAATTCCTCAAGCTATTTCAAAGGTGCTTGCTATTTATTTTATGATTGCAATTGGATTTAAGGGAGGGGTTGAAATAAGTAAAACCGGAATTGATGATGGGCTATATGATTCCGTTTTAAACGCTTTAATAATTGGAGTTACCACTCCTCTAATTGCTTTCCTTATCTTAAAATATATCGGGCGCATTGATAACATAAATTGTGGAGCTATTTCAGCCCACTATGGTTCGGTAAGTGTTGTAACTTTTGTAACCGCAATATCTTTTCTCAACAGTAAATCAATTGAATATAATGGATACATGGCTGGAATGATGGCATTGATGGAATCGCCTGCAATATTTGTTTCTATTCTTCTTGTAAGAATTTTCAGTTCACAAAAAATATCCACTTTAAAATCAAATTATGTTGATCTGTTAAAAGAATCTTTATTTAACTCAAGCGTTGTACTTCTTTTTGGAAGTCTAATAATAGGAATGATTGTTGGTGGAAAAGGGATGAGTTCTGTTAAACCTTTTTTAGTTGACCCATTTAATGGAGTTTTAACTTTATTTTTATTGGATATGGGAATGATTGCAGGACAAAGAATAAGTGAATTTAAAAAAGTTGGTTTATTCCTTGGAACATTTGCTTTAACAATGCCAATAATAAGTGCTGTCGGCACAGTTTTACTATGCGATGCATTTGCGTTTTCCGTTGGAGATACTTTATTATTTTCTGTATTAGCTGCAAGTTCATCTTACATAGCTGCTCCTGCTGCTGTAAGAATTGCTTTGCCTCAGGCAAATCCGGCATACTACATAACTATGTCGCTTGCAATTACTTTTCCGTTTAATATAATGTTTGGAATTCCACTTTATTATTCAATAATTAACTATTTGAGTTAATATGAAAAAGTTAGAAATTATTATCGAATCGGTTGAAAGAAGAAAAGTTTGTCGCCTGCTTGAACAACTAAATGTGAGTGGTTATACAATTATAGATGATGTGATGGGAAAAGGAAGGCATGTTACAAGAAGTGGTTCAGAACTGAGTAATATTTTGAAAAATTCTTTGATCATTGTTGTAGAAACGGAAGAAGTAATTGATAAAATTATTGATCTACTGAAAAAAGAAGTACTAAGTTATTATTCCGGAAAACTTTTCCTTTCAGATGTAAACATAATTGACTAAAATTCTATTAAATAAAAAAGATTATCATGAATAAAAATTTTAGCTTCAAATTAATTATTGCTGTTATTCTTACAGTTCATAGAATTGTATTTGCTCAATCTTATTATGGAATTCAGCTTGATACCGTCAAAGCTCAAAAGTTTGATATGGGTAAGATGTGGACTTTCGAAAATCCCCCCATCGAATATTTCGAAAGTGAATATAACTTCACACCTTCAAAAGAATGGTTAGAAAAAATGCAGAAAGCTGCATTAAAGTTTGGTGGCGGTTGCAGTGCTTCTTTTATTTCCGAAGATGGTCTAATAATGACCAATCATCATTGTGTCAGAGGAATTTTACCTTCTGTTCAAAAACAAAATGAAAATATTTTAAAAGATGGTTTCATTGCTAATTCATTAGAAGAAGAAAGACGAATTGATAATCTTAAAGTTGAACAACTTATTATGATTGAAGATGTAACTGAAAGAATTCATTCAACGATGAATGAGGGCAAAACTGATGATGAGAAAATTTCATTAAGAGAATCAGAAATAAATAAAATAGAGTCTGAGTATCAATCCAAGTTTTCTGATTTAGTTTTTAAAGTAACATCACTTTATAACGGTGGAAAGTATTCTTTATACGGATATAAAATTTATGATGATATAAGGTTGGTTTTCGTTCCTGAATTATTCGTTGCAAAACTTGGTGGTGATTATGATAATTTCACTTATCCGAGATATGGACTTGATTGTGCTTTTCTTCGAGCTTACGAAAATGGCAAACCAATAAAATCTAATTTCTTCTTCAAGTGGAGTAATGAAGTTATCGAGGAATATCAATTAGTGTTTGTCGTTGGTAATCCTGGAAGTACTGATAGACTTCACACAACTGATCAAATTGAATTCGAAAGAGATTTCAGATATCCAATGATGGTATCAATGCTTAAAGATTTATATAAGATTTACGAGGAGATGGTCGAAGAAACAAAAGCAGAAGATTTCAGATTAATCGCCCGACTTTATTCTGTCGGTAATGCGCTGAAAGTTTATGAAGGAACTTATAAAGGATTGTTAGACCAAGTACTGATGGCAAGAAAAAAAGATTTTGAAAATAATTTCAGAAATTCTGTTTTAAGAAATCCTTCTCTTAAAACAAAATATGGCAATGTCTGGGAAGAAATTTCTTCATCAGTCTCTCAATTAAAAAATTCAGCCAATAAGTCCTTTGCTTATAGTATTAGTAATTTTTATTCACCTCAATATTTAATAATTGCTTCAAGGTTAGTGAGCCTGTTAGAAGATGTTAAATCAGGTAAAATTAAAACGGAAGAATTTTTAGAGCAGGCAGAGAAATTGTATCCGGGGGATCTAAACCACACACTTCATAAAAAGCTTTTAGAAGTTCAATTCAATGTGTGGAGAAGAAATCTTTTTCCATCTTCAGATATTTTAAAGTATTTTTCTAAATATGAAAACTCAGAAAACATTTTATCGAAATCATCATTCTCAACAAGAGAGCGATATCTTGAACTGATTAAAAAACCTTTTGAAGAAATTTTATTGACTGATGATCCGTTTCTGTTTTTCGTTCTTTCTACTAAAGATGAAATCAAAAATCTTTCGGAAGAGAGTAAAAGAATAAATCAAAGATTATCAATACTTAATCAGCTTCTTGGTGAAGCATTATTTAAAGTGTATGGAGTTTCTATTCCGCCAGATGCTACCGGAACATTGAGAATTGCTGACGGAATTGTAAAAGGTTATGATTACAATGGAACTAAAGCTCCAATTAAAACAACTTTCTACGGAGCATTGGATAGATATTATTCGTTCGATAAAAAATTTCCATTCAATCTTCCTTCATACTGGGAGAAATTGCCCCAAGAATTTGATTTATCATCACCATTAAACTTCATCAGCACTAATGATATTGTTGGAGGAAATTCGGGAAGTGCGGTTCTAAACAAAAATGCAGAAGTCGTCGGTTTAGCTTTTGATGGAAATATTGAAAGTCTGCCCAACACTTTTATTTATACCACAGAAGCAAATAGAACAGTATCTGTTTCAACACTTGGTATGTACAATGCAATCAGATATATCTATAAAGCAAAAAATTTAAGTGATGAAATATTAAATGGTAAATTAAGAAAGCAATAAAAATGAAAAAGCTGATATTAACTTTTATAATTTTTCAAAGTTTCATCTTTTCTCAAGAATACTTTGAAAGAAATTATCTATCCTCAAACCAAATAAAAGATAGAATTTATCAAAACCTTGAGAAAGTAGAACTACTTTTTCTAAAAAAACTTAATCCGAGAGATTATTCATCCGCTAAGGAATTGTTAGTTGAATCATATTTACTGCTTTTTTCAATTCCGGATTTTGAATTTGATAATAATTATTATGTGATGACCGAAAATGATTTTAGAATGTTACTTTCTGATTTGAGACAAGAATCTTTTACAGAAGATAAATTATCAATTATCGAATTGGTTTCTGCCTCAAACTTTTTTACAGTGTCTCAAGTTTACCAAATTCTCGAAACAATTGACTTTAGCGAAGACAGAATAGAAGCAGTTGAATTATTATTCCCATCTGTGATTGATAAATATAACGCTTACAGACTTTTATCATTATTCAACAATTCAATTGATAAACAAACAGTAAGAAATATTATTTCAAACTTCAATTACAGAAGACGATGATTTGGTTAATTCTTTTTATTGCTGGATTATTTGAAATTGCATGGGCTATTGGATTAAAATATACCGAAGGTTTTTCAAAACCTGTTCCGAGTATTTTAACCATTGTTTCAATGATAATCAGTATGGGATTATTATCATATGCAGTAAAACATTTACCCGTCGGAACAGCTTATGCAATTTGGACTGGCATTGGAGCAGTCGGAACTGCGATAATGGGCATTATCCTTTTTCAGGAATCAAAAGAGTTAATAAGATTGATTTTTATTTTTCTAATTATTGTTGGAATCGTAGGATTAAAGTTTATTGAAAGTACCTGATTTTTAAAGTGTGTCGAATCTGAATCAGCTTAGACTGAATTAACAACTTAAGCCATTTCTTTGAAGTTATCTTATTAAAAACATTTTCTTTGTTTGAGAAAAATTACCAACTGTAAGTTTGTAAAAATATACTCCGCTGATTAGCTCACTCCCATTAAATTCTATTTCATAAATTCCTGATGATTTATTTTCATTAACTAATGTTGTCACTTCTCTGCCGAGTATATCGTAAACTTTAAGAGTGACATTTTGGTTCGAATTAATTTGACTACTAAAAAGAGTTGAAGGCTGTAAAGTGGGAATAGAATATCTGATAGATGTTGAAGCATTAAAAGGATTTGGATAATTCTGATAAAGAATAAAATCATTACCAACAATATCTTCGTTTTTTACATTGCTTCCATCTTCAACGTATTTTAATAAAACACCATGCTCACCACAGGCAAATCCTTTTTGACTGTTGATAAAAATTAAATCATAAACTGAAGCTGAGTCGGGTGTTGGTTTCACTTGCCAGTTGTTTCCACCATCTGTGGAATAAATGAATTTATATCCAGCAGCAGACCAGATATTGTTCATATCTTTTGCATCTATTCCTAAACTGACAGCATACATTGGTAGTTCTGTATAATTCCAAGTCTCTCCTCCGTCAGTTGATTTAACATAAGCTAAATTGTAAATGAATTCCGGATCACCTGACAGAGCTAATATGTTAAGTGAATCAAGAATGACTAAATCAAAAATTTCATCGGGACTAATTCCATTAGTTTTCCAATTCAATCCACCATTGGTAGTTTTCCAAATTACTCCAGCAACATCAATAAATCCTCCGCAAGCAAATCCATAATTTTTATTAAACATTTTAATATCTAGAAAAGGTAAATTGGCAACAAGATCAGAATCTCTCTGAACCTGAAACCAATTTAATCCACCATTTGTGGTTAAATATGTTCGACTGCCTGCAACTATTCCCGTATCTTTATTAAAGAAATGAACTGACTGAAGATATTCGTATTCAATTGGGAAAGAACTTGATTGCCAACTGATTCCACCGTTAGTGGTTTTAATTATTTTAGTACCGTATGGAGGATTATCTAATTCCCATGTTAAAGCAAAAACCAATTGATTATTTACAGCAGAATGATTCATTATAATGTTGTTCGTATTCGTTTGTAAAACAGTCCAAGTATTGCCTTGATCCGTACTTTTAATAATCGTTCCATTATGCCCCGATGCCCACAAAGTATTAGGGTCCGATAATGTTATTCTTCTAAGGAAACTATTTGTAGGACTTTCAATTCTCTCCCATCTTCCTTGAGCGAAATTCTGTAAAGTAAAAATGGTAACTAAAATGAAAGTCAGTAGATTATTTCTTGTAGTTCTATGAAGAGATAAAAAATTATTTGTGGTTTTATCCATCTATGATTTTTATTATTTGAATCAATCAAGATGTTCTGACAATTTTTTAATTATATCAACCGAAGAAATTCCTTCTGCTTCAGCGGCAAAATTGGTGATAATGCGATGTCTTAAAACCGGAAGCATAGCAAATTTAACGTCATCAATGTTAGGTGTAAATCTTCCCTCAATAATTGATTTGCTTTTTGCCGCAAGGATAAGATATTGAGAAGCTCTTGGTCCCGCTCCCCAAGTAATCCAGTTTTTAATGAAAGGAAGTGAATTATTATGATTAGGCCTTGTAAGGTTTGATATTTTTACAGCAAACCGAACAACATTATCAGCTACAGGAACTCTCTTAACCAATTCCTGAAATTCAATCAATTCTGCTGAGTTCAAAACTTTTTCTAAAGAAGCTGAATAACTACTTGTTGTGTTATGAACTATTTGAATCTCATCATTAAAGTCAGGATAGTCAAGCCAAAGATTAAACATAAATCTATCCAACTGTGCTTCGGGCAGAGGATAAGTGCCTTCCTGTTCAATTGGATTTTGTGTTGCAAGTACGAAAAAAGGCTCTGGAAGTTTATATGAAACTCCAGCAGCTGTTATCTTGTGCTCCTGCATAGCTTCAAGCAAGGCTGACTGAGTTTTGGGTGGAGTTCTATTTATTTCGTCAGCAAGAATAATATTTGCGAAAATTGGTCCTTCAATAAATCTGAAAAATCTTTTGTTGGTTAATTTATCTTCTTCAAGCACTTCTGTTCCGGTTATGTCTGAAGGCATTAAATCAGGTGTAAATTGAATTCGACTGAATTTCAAATCTAAAACTTCTGATAAGGTTTTGACTAAAAGAGTTTTAGCTAAGCCAGGAACTCCAACGAGCAAACAATGTCCGTTTGATATTAGAGCAATTAAAATCTGATCAATTATATCAGTTTGACCAACGATTACTTTAGCTAACTCAGATTTTACTTTAGAAATTTTCTCGGCAAGATGTTCGACAAGTTCAACATCATTTTTATTCTGTTTAAGCAAGATTTACCTTTTCTTATTATGGTTGATTAAAGTCTTATTTCCCAGAATATTTTTTGTTTTAATTCAGCAATCCATTTCTGATATTGTTGCTGTTTTTTGTATTCAGTTGCTAATCTTTTTAGTTCATCATAATCCAATTCCAGATCTGGTTGATGCTGAGGAATTCTCGACTTAAGAAAAACAATATGATAGCCATAAACGCCTTGTGAATACTCAAGTCTGCGAGGGAATCCAATATCCCCTTCTTTCAATTTGCCAATAGCATCGAGTAATGGTTTATCAAGTTGATTTATGTAGAAAGTTCCAAGCTCGCCGCCAAAAGGAGCAGACTCTTTATCTTCACTATATTTTTTTGCAAAATCCTGAAAAGTTCCAAAACCTTTTATGATGCTATCACGAACGGCAGATAAGAAATCTATTGTATTCAAATCAGCTTTATCATCGGCTTTGATTTTTATTAGAATATGTCTTGTATTTATTGATTCACCGCGTCTTTCAATTAGTTGAATAATATGAAAACCGACGGGTGATTCTATTACTTCAGAAATTTCTCCTTGACGAAGTTTAAAGGCAGCAGCTTCAAATTCCGGATAGAAAACACCTTTCTTTACAAAACCAAGATCACCACCTACTCTGGCACTTCCGGGATCGTCAGAATATTTTTTTGCCATCTCTGCAAAGTCAGCTCCTGTTTTAATTGAATCTAAAATTGATTGTGCTTTCTCTCTGAATTTAACTTTTATTTTTTCGCTTGCTTTAGGATTCTGAAAAATGTGATAGATAGTTACTTTTTCAGGAATTGTTCCCAACGAATCCTTGTAAAGATTGAAAAATTCTTTTACTTCAGGAAAGGTTACACTGATGTTTCCAAAATTCTTCTCCTGTAATCTTTGAACCATCACATTTTTCTTTACGTCATCTCTCAGTTCTCTTTTTATTCTTTCAATACTCATTCCGTATTGCTTCTCAACATTAGCTAAAGAGCCAAGTTGCTGAGTTAACATATTTATCTGATAATTTATTCGTTGTTCAATTTCATCTTCTGTAATTTGAATCGAATCAATTTCAGCTTGAGCATACAATAGTTTTTCTTCAATAAGAGAATTTAGAATTTGCTCTCTTAACGTCTTTGAATTAGGATCCATCTGACGTTGTGCAGCATATAAATTAACCTGAAAATCAAGTTCACTCTTTAAAATTATTTCGTTATCAATTACTGCAACAACTTTATCTAAAGCTTGCTGGGAATAGATATGTGCTGATAAAACCAAGACGAACATTCCGATAATCAATTTCATTTTGTGTCCCATTCTTTAATTTCTATTTGGTTTTTAGAGTATAATTCTGATAAAAAGTTCTCAAACATTTTGGCTTTTCTCTCTGCAATATACTTTTCTCTGACTAAATCTTTGACCAATTCGAATGGGTAAATTTCGAATGGCTTGAAAACTTTAATCAGTTGAAAAACATAAAAGTTATTCTTCACGTCCTTAATCAAAATACCTATTTCTTTTTCGAGCATTCCATTTACTAAACGGATAATTTCATTCGGATAAATGTCCTTTTCTTCAAGAATCACATTTGACAAAATTGATTTAACAAATTTTTTCCCTTCTGTAAATTGCACAGCCTTTTGCCAACTACTCTCAATTGCTAATTCCCTGAATTTAATTGCAAAATCTTCATCACTAATAATTGCAATATTGAGTTGATAAGTTTGATTAGGATTTTGAAAAAGAGGTTGATTCTCATTATAATAATTAAGCAAGTCCTGCTCGCTAAATTCCAATTCAAAATTTTCAAGTTTCTCTTTGATATATAACGACACTGCTAATTCCTTCGAGGATCTAAGAAGAATATCATCATAAATTTTTCTATCAGTAATGCCTTCTTCAATTGCTTGTTGAAATAGTAGTTCGTTTTTTATCCAATCTTTAATAAGGAAATTAATTTCGGAGATATCTGTTTGAGAGGTATCAACCAGGGAAGCAATATCTTCCCTGGTCAAGTAAGAATCATTTACTCTTGCTACAAATTCATCATTCTTTTTTTCTTCTGAGCAAAATGTAAAAAAGAGTAATGCATAGATTATGCTGAAAGCTTTAATTCTCTTGTCTGAAAGCCTTTTTAAGATTGTCATAATAGATTACAGGTTTATACTTTTTCTTTAACGACTCAATGTATTGATTTTCCAATCTTTTACTTTCTAATTCCTGAAATGCTCCTGTAACTTCAGCTTTAGCTTCCTCAAAAGTTTTTAATCTTGCTGGATCTTTCTTATCCAATCTTATTATAGAAAAGCCACCTGAATTCGGATAAATTTCTGATATATCTCCTTCTTTCGCCAAATTAAAAGCTACTTTTGCCAATTCAGAATTTGCGATTGGAGAAATATCATATTTACCTTTTTTCAACATAAGCGCAGCTCTTTCAGTTTTAGCAGCTAACGAATCAAATTCAACCTCACCGTTTTTTATTTGGTTGAGATACAGATTTGCAACGGAGTCTTTAAGAGTCCAGATTTCGGTAAATGCTGCTCTGTCTGGCCAAAGATACTTTTCTTTATTCTGTTCGTAATATTCAACTAATCTAACAGAATCAATAACAATTTTATTCCACACTTCATCTTCCTGAAGTTTGAAAATAAAAATTCCGTTTTGATAATCATTCATTAAGTCAGCAAAATTCTGATCTAGAGTATCAAGTCCAAGTGCTTTGTATTCCAATAATTCTTCAGCGCTATATTTTTTTATTGCATTGGTAAGATTTTCTACTTCAAAACGTTTCCCGGTAAACTCTGTGTCTTTTCTTAATTTGTTATAAAAATTTTCAAATTTCTGATTAACATTACCATAAGAATAAACAACAAGTTCATTTACATCTTCAGGATTTGGATAATCAGCGCCAACAAGTGATGAATCTGATTTTGTAACTATTGTTTCGAGGGCGTCATTATTTATTGTGAAAGCAAATTCTTGTTTTAATTGATTAATGTAATCATTATAAATATCCTGATATCTGACTCTCTTAAGAATTGTTTTAAGATTTTCTTTTTCCTGTTCGAAAGCTTGTAATTCACCTTTGCCCAAAAGTTTAATAATGTGATAACCAAACTGAGTTTCGACGATATCTGAGATCTGACCAACTTCAAGATTGAATGCAGCTTCGTCAAAAGGTTGAACCATCATTCTTCTTTCGAAAAATCCGAGATCGCCACCTCTGTCTTTAGTTCCCGTATCATCAGAATATTCTTTTGCAAGTTCAGCAAAGTCTTCACCGTTTTTCAATCGTGCAGCAACTTCTTCAATTTTAGCTCTTGCTCCGGCAGAATCTACAGTTCCTTCCTCATTCATAAAACTTGTTAAAATATGTGCCGCCTGAATTTTAGGAATTCTTGGCTTTCTTTCAGTTACTTTTATTATATGATAACCAAATCTTGTTTTTACAACCTTAGGATGAACTGTCCCGGCTGGAGTTTTATAACATGCATCTTCAAATTCAAACGGTAGCTGACCTGCGGTGAAATAAAAAACATCACCGGCTTTATCTTTTGAAAATAGATCTTGAGAATGAACTTTTGTTAATTCTTCGAAAGACATTCCTTTGTTCAATATACTATCTAATAAAGCTTCTGCAATAGTTCTTGCCGGTTCATCTCCTCCTGTTTGTTCAGGTCTTATCATTAGATGGCTTGCTCTGATTTCTTCTTTTCTTCTTTCATAAAGTTCTTTCAAATTTGGTTCAACTAAATATTTTTCCTGAATATATGATGAACCTACTTTTTTCTTGTAATCAATAAGTTCATTCATAAGATTTTCATCTTTATCATAACCTCTTTCATAAGCATCTTTTAACTTCATTTTGAAATTTACATAGAGCTCAGAGAAATTTTTGTAATTATCGAAACCATCTTTGCTTGCCTTTTCATAACCTCCTGCATTTTTCGAATAAGCTTTTTCAAATTCAGCCATTGTCAATTTTTCACCGCCATATTTTGCGATTATGATGTCCGGATGTTGTGTTGAACAAGAAAAAAATAAAATAGCTGTAATCAGCAAAGAAAAAATCTTAAGTGTTTTGTACATAGTCATCTCCTGATAATTGTTTCTATTTATTTTAAGTTGAAAACCAATAATTTACATTAAACAATAAGGTTGAATTTTATTAAAAATTGCCTAAATGAATGCCAAATTTAATGTTTTTTGACGGATAGTTAAAATATTTTATGGTGCAGAAAGACAGTCTTATACTCTAAATAATCCTAATAATTTGAAGTATAGTAACGTCTCAGAGAATTTTATTTTCTCTGAGACAATTAAAAAAAATTATTTTTTCCCTCTGTTTTCAATAGTTACTTTTTCCATTACCACGTCTTTAAGTGGTCTGTCCTGTTGGTTAGTCTGAACCTTTCCGATAGCTCGAACCACATCCATTCCTTTAATAACTTTACCAAAAACGGTATGTTTTCCATCAAGCCATGGAGTCGGAACTAAGGTAATAAAAAATTGGCTTCCATTTGTATTTGGACCTGCATTAGCCATTGATAGAATTCCTTCACTGTCATGTTTCAAATCAGGAACGATTTCATCATTAAATTTTCCTCCCCAAAAGCTTTCTCCGCCTCTACCAGTACCTGTCGGGTCGCCACCTTGAATCATGAATTTATCAATAACTCTGTGGAAAATAACTCCGTTATAGTAACCTTTATTTGCCAATCCTACGAAGTTTTCAACTGTCTTTGGAGTTTTGTCAGCAAAAAGTTCTATTTCAATAGTTCCCATGTTTGTTTGAATTACAGCAACAGTTTGCTTGTCTTTCATTTTTTGTTTGTCTTTCTTATTCTGTGAAAAAATTGATTGATTAAACGAGATTAGTAAAGCAACAATGATAATCAAAAGATATTTTGTTTTTTGCATAATGAATCCTCCTTATGGTTGAATAATATGATTTGTTAATAAAATTATAATAATTGCTCCTAAAAATATTCGGTAAACAATAAACAGATTAGTAGAGTTCGTCTTCAAAAATTTAATTAAAAAATCTATCGCCCAATAGCCACTTATCGCACTCACTACTGTTGAAATAACAACGTTCAACATCATATCGGGACTGATTGTTTTTAGACCTTCGTAGAGCTGAAGTAAGCCACTTGCAAGAATTGCAGGAAAGCTTAACAAAAAAGAAAACCTTGCAGCAACATCTCTTTTTAATCCTAAAAATAATGATGCTGTGATTGTTGTTCCTGATCTTGATGAACCGGGTATTAAAGCGATAGACTGAGCTATTCCAATTATTATTGAATCAAAAACCGTAATATTTTCTAAGTCCTTATTGAATTTTGCAACTTTTTCTGCAACAAATAATATTACTGCCAGAATTATCAAGCTTGCTGAAATTACATAAAGGTTTTTTGTCAAATTACCTTCAATAATGTCTTTGAATCCAATACCAATAACAACGATTGGAATTGTGCCGACAATAATCAACCAACCAAGTCTTGAATTCAATGACTGCTGTTTGAAAGATTTTCTTTCAACAAAATTGTCTTTGAAGTAATTGACAGAAATAGTAATCAAATCTTTCCAAAAATAAATCACGACAGAAATCAAAGTTCCCAATTGAATAATTGCTATAAATGAAGTCCACTGCTCTGGATTTTTTTCCGAAATAAGATTCATAAACTTACCAGCTAAAGTCAGATGACCAGTTGAACTGATTGGGATAAATTCTGTTAATCCCTGAATTAAACCTAAAATGACTGCTTCAACAATAGACAATTTTTCTCCTGCTTTTTATTTCTATAATTTATAATAGAGTCCGAGTTTAATTCCCAATGCTAACTGATTAAAATTAACATCTTCTTTTAACACATTATTGTAAAGTTTCCTGCCATTGTTTTCAGGAGTTCCATTTCTATCATATCTAAAATCAAAACATATGTTAGCATAAATATTATCACTCAGAAGAGTATTCCCTTGTGCACGCAAAAGTAATCCAAAACCTGTTGAGAAAAATTTTTCTGAACTTACTGAAGCAGGTAGTGTTTGCTCAACGGAAACAAATCTTAATCCCGCACCACCACCAAATTTAAAGTTGTAACCAACTCCTTCTATCACATAATAAGTTAAAATAGAGGACATAAGATTATTAAATGAAATATCATATCTACCCAATGCAACGTTTGAATTATAAGAATAAATCTGATAAGCTAAATCTCCGGCAATTTGTAAATCATCACTGACTTTTACTCCAACTTCTCCCGAGAAATTAATTGAAGTTGAAAAACTTGATAATTCTTCAGTTCCCGAAAAATTGCTCTGATTTATATAATCCACCATTGAAGGCGAGTTAAAAAAATCAAGACCCATTCCAACTCTGACGTCAACTTGCGCTGTAGAAATAAAAGAGATGATTGATACTAATAAAAATGTAATTCTTAATTTCATTTCAAGTCCTCAATGTGTGTTTTAGAAAAATCACTTAAAGGTTCTTTGTTTTTATTTAGTACAAAATAAACTATCAGAGCTGAGATTATCAGTAGGAAATATGAAATGATGTGAGTTAAAAAGGCATAAGCAGCACTAATCGTTTCATTAAATCCATAAATGAACACAAGCGTTGATTTTGCCAAAGTGTGATATGAACCTGTGCTTCCGGGAGTAGGTATAACCACTCCAATAGTACTTATACTCATTACTACCCATCCCATCTCGAAACTTATCGGTTGAATATCATTTAGCCCAATCATAAGAAATCCGACATAAGATGTAATTGCATAGATAATCATAATAACTAAAGAAAGGAAAAGAGTAACCACTTGATTCTTCCTACCTTTTAAGCTAATTAAACCTTCAATTAGCATTTTAAGAATATATATAATCTTATCAGCCAATTTATCAGAAATCTTTCCAACTGAATTTTTAATTATTCGTGAAAACAATTCTTTGAAATACAAAGCGAGAGCTACAAAAATTATCATTAAAGTAATAAACAAAATTGCGAAGTAGATTGCGTTCATCAGCCAGGGAAACTCCTGATGAATATTCTCTGAAGAGATATAAATGCCAATCAAAACCGAAATAATAAGAAAGAAAACATCAATAATTCTTTCAAGAATTACTGTACCAAACATTGATGATCGTGAGAGACCTTCCCATTTTGCCAATAAAACAGCTCTTGAAACCTCACCTAATTTTGGAGTTATACAATTTACTCCGTACCCCACCAATAGTGAACCAAAAAGATTCTTAAATTTTGTTTGAGGCTTAACAGATGATAAAATAAATTTCCAACGATAAGCTCTAATGGCGTGAGCTAAAAAGTTGAGAGTAATAAAAACTGCAACCCAAAAAAGATTTGCATTCGAAGATATTTCAAGAACTTTAGAGAAATCTACATCAAAAAAAGCAATGTATAGAAATATTGCTGCTAGAATGAATGAAAGCAAAAAGTTTAGTAAAGACTTTAAACTGACAAGATATTTAACTTTATCGAAGATCAATAACTTTAACCTCTTCGGTTGGCTTAAAAATAAAAAGATCCGTTTTTAGATTTTGATTTATAAAGTATTTGTCGAAAATTATTTCATAAGATGTGCCTGTATTATCAATTGCTTTTACTTTCCTTATAAGTTTATTCTGCTCAATCAAAAGTTCTATTTTATTGTATGGAAATGAAGCTTCTTTTGAGTTCAGAATTAATTTATCAAAACCATCTTCAGTAGTTGATGAGACATTTGCTTTAGTAGGTATTTCAAACAACAAATAGTTTATTGAAAATATGTTGTCATTACTTTTCTCATAATTGTCAACTATAAGCTTTTTTTGTTTTTTATTATAATTCCAAAAAGTAATTCCATCAGTAACAATGATTTGATTGGTCAGTTCAAGACGATAACTATCAGGTTGTTTATAATACAATTTACCTGTTCGTGAATTTTGTGAATTGACAGTTTGAGTAATACTCACATATAAATCTTTAATCTGTTTAAATTTATCCTGAACAGATTTTAATAACTCAACGGGATTGGATTGAGCATAAAAAGTCTGCGATAAAATGATTACTAAGTAAAAGAGTTTTCTCATTTTAATTTTTTTCAAATTTAGACTACAAGCTTCTCAAGATTGTTTCTAAAGTTTCTTCATTATCTACCAACACAACTCTGGCTTTACTTCCATCATTAGGCCCAACAATACCTGCTTCTTCAAGCTGATCAACAATTCTGGCGGCACGTGAATAACCAAGTTTCAGCTTCCTTTGAAGCAATGAAACAGAGCCCTGTTGATATTTTACTATTATTCTTGCTGCATCTTCAAACATTGGATCAAGGTCGCTGTTTAACCTTCCTCCTGATGTTTGCTTGGCTTCATAGAGCGATGGTAAATAATAGGACTTTGAAAAGGCAGGTTGAGAGTAAATATAGTTGGTGATTTTTTCAACTTCCTCTGTTGAAATAAAAGCATTCTGAATTCTTATTGGTTTAGGTGAGCCCGTTGGAAGAAACAACATATCTCCACTACCCAACAATTGCTCAGCACCATTCATATCTAAAACAGTTCTTGAATCAATTTTTGTTGCAACCTGATAAGCAATTCTTGAAGAAAAATTAGCTTTAATCACTCCTGTTATTACGTTTACCGAAGGTCTCTGTGTAGCAAGGATCAAATGAATTCCAACTGCTCTTGCCATTTGCGCAAGTCGTGTAATTGGCTCTTCAACTTCTCTTCCAGATGTTAACATCAAATCTGCTAACTCATCAACAACAACTACGATATAGGGAATCGGATGATGCTTTATTGATTCTGTATCATGCGGTTTTGTTTTTGGATTGGATACTTTTTTATTATAATCAACAATATTCCTAACACCGGCATTTGACAGCTTATCATATCTTTTATTCATTTCAAACTCAACTGCTTTCAACATTATTACTGCATTTTGCGGAGTAGTAATTATTGATTCATCTAAGTCTGGTGAAATCGCAAGAAAATGTTTTCTAATTTTCTGATAAAATGATAATTCTATCTTCTTGGGATCAACAAGACAGAATTTAACTTCAGAAGGATGTTTTGAAAAAAGCAAACTGGAGATTATCATATTTATACCGACACTTTTTCCTGAACCCGTTGAACCAGCAATCAAAAGATGTGGCATCTTTGCCAAATCAGTAATGTAAACATCACCACTAATTGTTTTTCCTAATGCTAATGGCAACTCAAAAGATGATTCGGAGATTTGCGAAAGCACTGACTTAGCGGTAACTAATGATGCTTTCATATTTGGAATTTCAACTCCGATTGCACTCTTACCCGGAATTGGTGCAATAATTCTGATTCCTTTTGCTGCAAGTGCTAATGCAATGTCATTTTCCAAACCGACAATTCTGCTAATTTTAACTCCAGGTGCTGGAACAATTTCATACAAAGTAACTACCGGTCCGGGAGTAACCGAAATATCTTTAATATCAATATCGAATAACTTTAATTTATCCTTTAACAATTGTGCGTTTCTTGTTAGTTCTTCTTCGGCAACCTGATAATCTTCTTCAGGAGCTTTGCTCAATAAATCTGTAGTGGGAAATTTATATTCAATTTTTTCTTCCCATTGATTGGGTAGTAAGTTCTCGTCAATTTCGTTTTCATTATCAATTTCAACTTTGAATTCTTTAGACTCTTTCTTAGTAGATTTTTCATCCTCTTTTAGATTTTGAGTTTTGTTATCAACAGTTTCAGGTTTTTTAATAATTCTGATTTTTGTTTCTTCTTCAACATCTTCTAATTCAGGTTCTTCAATTTCTTCGATGGATCCTTCATCTTTTTCATCATCAGATTCAATTTGTTTTTCTTTCTTTTTGATTTTAATGTCTGATTTTTCTTCCTGCTTCGATGTTGATAACTTCTCGTAAAAACCTATAATTGTTTTACTTAAAAATTCGTAAAGTTTTTTAAAATATTTTTCAAACTTGAAGTCGAATGCAAAAACCAATAATGTAACTCCGAAGAAAAACATTAAAAGAATTGACCCAATTGTACCGAGAGTTTTTCCAAGGAATATTCCGATAAAATCTCCGATTCTTCCTGATAATGATGATGTATATTCTGATAAATTAAATTGTGAATTGAGTATTCCGAAAAACGACGCAAGAAAAATGGAGACAAACAAAATCAGATTTGAATAAGCAAACAGTTTTCGTTTGTCGATCGGCTTGAATAGAAGAATTGATAAAAGAATAATTACAATCGGAAAAGAAATTGAGAAATATCCAATTGAATATTTAACAAAAAATCTCGAGGTGTGAGCGCCTGCAGATCCCATCCAATTTTCAATTTCATTACGTTTCTCAAGGTAATCATTTACTTGATTTTTTTTTTCTAAAGCAAGTTGAATGTCTTTTTTAATGTCGGAAAAAATACTTGTAAGATTGTCTTCATCTTTTGAACTATATGAAAGAATCGAAACCATAAGAAACAACGAAAACAAAATGAGGAATAACCCGAGAATTTTTTTCTTTTTCTCAGTGTTCAGAGTGAATTTATCAC
>CAKZLD010000089.1 GCA_937125135.1 uncultured Ignavibacterium sp. | reverse complement strand
AATAGATTATTTAGTCAGATAGTAAATTTTTACACATTAACTCCTGATGCTCCGCAAACATCAGTTCTTAATTTAAGATTAAGAAATATTTTAAGCAGATTGCCGAGTTCTCCACTTCTAAGTTTACTAGAAAATAATCAGATTAACTTGTCAGAAGTTACCATTCGCCGTGATGATGGAACTATTATGACAGTTGAAGAGCTGCTTGAATTCCTTGAATCTAATCCTGATAATATTTTAAGAATTGAAATTGAATAGGAGAACAAAATGAAAAAAATATATAAAATTTTTGTACTCATCGGATTTGTTTTCTTATTTATTGGAGCTACAAATCCAACTTTGATTTATACATCATACACTGCTGCAATTGTTACAAAAGTCATTCAGGATGTAAAGCATAAAACAGTTGACAGCGATTGGATTCAAACCAAACCATTAACCCAATTGAAATCAAATGATTTATTAAATACTGGAAAACGCTCTGTTGCCGTATTAAAATTTGTAGATGGCAGCATTTTGAGAGTTAGAGAAAATACCACAATAATGATTTTTGCTGATAAAAAGGAAAAAGGATTAGTTAAAAATACAAAGCTGGAAAATGGTAAAATTGTATTTGACGTAAATAAGCAAATTGATGATGATAAATTCATTATAACAACTCCAACTGCAGTTGCTACGATACGAGGAACATCCGGATTAGTTGAAACTCTCTCTGATGGTTCTACTTTGTTGATGGTTGAAACGGGAATTGTTGAGGTGGAATCTCTTGGAGATAAACGAGAAACTAAATCAATTGAAGCAGGAGTTACTTCGGTGATAAATCCAGATGGTTCGATTACTACAAATGTAACGACTGAAGAGCAAAGGAAAAACTTCCAGAGTTCAAATAAAACAAATGAAAAGTTCATTCAAATCCAAACTAATAGAGGAAACTTTAGAGTTTATTATTTAGATTCAGAGTAGGCTTTTTATTTACGATTTACATATTATAAATTAGAATCGTCAAATTGAAAGCCATTCCAAATGAAAAAATTATTGTTTTTTGTTTGCTCAATTTTCTTGTTCAATCAAATTGTTATTGCACAGTTTGATAATTTTAATTTTGCAACAATTCCTGAGGAGGTTTTAGAAAATTCAGCTTTTAATCTTTCAATAGAACTTCTCGATGGAGAACAGGTAGAGCAGGCTGTATTATTTTACAGAGCTTTCGGTACAAGTAAATTTCTGCCATTGGATATGATTATTCAGGGAAATAGATTATTAGCTGAATTTAATAAGGAAAATGTAATACCCCCTTCGATTGAGTGTTACATAAAAATTATAAATTCCTCAGGAATTGAAAAATTTTATCCTTCCTTTGCCTTGGAAACTATGAATTTTATAAGAATTGAGGTGCGACAAAAAATTGAGCAAACTGGAGATATCATACTTTTAAGCCCTTCACCCGATGAGATTTTGACTATTTCTGAATTTTTTCTGGCGTTTTCAGTTTTGAGATTATCCGACAAAGTGAAAATTAGCTCAACAAAAGTTTTCATTAACGATACGGATTTCAGCTCTCTAATTCAATTTACTGATGATTTGATTTTTATTCCACAAGGAACAATCCGTGAACTCAACATTGGTATGAATTCAATCAATATTATTTTGTTTGATTATGAAGATAAAATAATTAATCAGATCTCTTCAACTTTTCAGATTTTTAATGAACTACAAAAGGAAGAATTGCAAAAATTAAAATTAGCTTTAAACGGCTCTGTTGAATTAAATCTTGCCAATGAAAATTTAAGATTTGGTTCAACAACTTATAATCGCTTAAATGTATTTCTTAATGGTAATTATGGTAGTCTGAATTCGAATGCAAATATTTATGTAACTAATGAGGAAAAATCAAATCTGCAACCACAAAATAGATTCTCATTCCAAACTTACAACGATTGGTTTAAGATAAATATTGGTGATCATTTCCCAACTTATCCATCTCTGATTCTTAGTGGTAAAAGAGTTCGAGGGCTTAGCTCAAGTCTTATGCTTGGATTTTTTAATCTTCAGGCAACTTATGGTGAAATAACAAGAAAAATTGAAGGAGAATTGTTGAAAGGAATCAGAAGAGATACAATTGTTCTTGATCCTAATCTTGTCCCGATTGATTCATTAAAATACGGACAGCCATTTGGACTGATAAGGTTCGGAACTTACAGCAGAAAATTATTTGCGGTTCGTCCCTCATTCGGAAGTGGAGAAACTTTTCAATTAGGTTTTACTTATTTACATTCAAAGGATGATCCTCAGTCAATTGAGTTCAGCGCAAAACCGAAAGAAAATCTTGTCGTTGGAACAGATTTATTCATTGGTGCAGATCAGAGAAGAATTCAGTTAAATTTTCAGTCAGCATTTAGTTTTTTGAATAAAGACATAGCAAGAGGTAATATTTCCGATGCTACTCTTGACTCGCTTGCCAATAATGAAAATTTAGGAATTGATCCTGATTTGCTTCGCACATTCAGAGATGTTTTAGGAAATTTCATTACAGTAAATCAACATTTATCTCCACAGAATCCTCAGGAACTACCAACTTTAGCTGCAGAGGGTAGTTTAATCCTAAATTACTTTGGCAATTATTTGAAAGGCACTTATCTGTTTAGGGGAAACGAATATACTTCTTTCGGTCAAAATTTTCTGAGAACAGACATTAAAGGCTTTCAATTGTTTGACAGATTATCTCTTTTTGAAAACAGAGTTTTTTTTTCGTTTAGTTATGAAAGATTGAATGACAACTTGCAGAAAACTAAAATAAGTACTACTTCATTTAATAATTACGAAGGCTCTTTATCTCTCTATTTAAGAAGAGATTTTCCAGTAGTGAATTTTACTTTTTCCAATTACAACACGAAAAATGATATTGACCCAAATTCAACAGATAGTCTGAAATTGACTAACATTATTGATGACAATATTAAAATAATAAACCTATCAACTTCATACGATTTTGATTATTACATTCGTCACAAAATCTCATTGAGTTATTTAAACTCAAATAAAAAAGATAATACTCAAAAGAACTTTTCGTCGAGCTTTAATTCTTTTAATCTTTCTTTACAGAATTTATGGAATTCGGATTTGATATCATTCTTAAGTACAAACTTCAGCAATTCCAATATCAAGTTAAGAGAGCTAAATTATTTTTCATTGACACTCGGAGCCCGTCTGAATGCTTTGGAGAGCAAACTGACTAATTCTGCTTCTGTTACAATTTTTTCAGGAGATTTAAAACGTAATGTTTTCGATTTATCTTCAAGATATCTGATTTTAAAAAATCTATCAGGAATATTCAGCTTAAGATTTATACTTAATGATACGAATATTAAAAACGAAAGCATTATCAATTTCCTACTGCGATATGAATTATAGAAGGTCGTTCTATGACCTTAAAATTTAATTCAAAATTTTTGCTTCCTTTAGTAATTGGTTTTCTAATTACGCTTTTCGCTTCTAACATTCTCATTAATAATTACTTCATATTAACATTGGATAATCAACTAATAGATTTTCATTTTAACAGACGTGGCTCAGTATTTTCAGATAGTTCGAACAAAGTAATTGTTATAGGAATTTCTAATGAAACATTGAAAGAGTTACCACCACCTTATAATAAATGGCCATTGGCTCGAAACCTTTTCGCGAAAGTTTTAAAAAACCTAAATGATGTAAAAGTAAAAGTGATAGGAATAGATATTCTATTCAATGAACCTGATAGATACGATGAGAAAAATGATTCGCTATTTCTGGAAGAAATAAAACGCTTTAATAATGTTGTTCTTGCAGCAAAGCTTAACGAGCTCGATGAAAGATTCATCACTCTTAAAAATGAATCTAAAAACTACAGCAATTATTTTTATTCGAATGATGATGAGCTGATAGGTTTTGTCAATGTCATACCTGATTTTGATGGAGTGATTCGAAGGTATTATCCAAGTTATTTTGATTTAAACAATCAAAAAAATGTCGCTACTTTCTCGTTTAGTGTTTTTGATAAATACAAAAAAATTATTTCAAAACAAGCTGAGGAAAAACAAATTTCTTTTTCTGAAAAATCCACAGAATTTCCTTTACACGATCCTATTCTGATAAATTATTTTGGTCCCCCGAATACTTTTCCAATTATTGAATTGATAGATATAATTGATGATAAAGACTTTAAAACAGTTACTGAACTTGAGACAGGAGAGGAGATTAATACATGGGATGATAGTCTCACCGGATTAAAATATTCTGGCTTGTTTCAGGATAAAATAATTCTAATGGGTTCGGTTGAGCCAGAGGATAAAGACATATATCCGGTTTCAATTTCATCTGATACCAAAATGGAATTTGGAAATTTGATGTACGGAGTTGAAATCCACGCAAATGTTGTTCAAATGTTGATAGAGGGTAATCCAATTAAAAAAGTATCAAATTGGGTTGTTTTGATTTTAATTTTTTTCACAGCTTTCTTCTGCACTTTCCTATTCGAATTTCATAAAAAATTTAAAGCGATATCATTATTCGCTTCGGAATTTTTTAACTTGATTTTGGTTGTGATTTTTTTGTTTCTAATTTATGAAATTTCTTTTCGTCTGTTTAATTCAAATTATTTTTTAAGCATAACAAGTGTTTCTTTAACAACGATTACAGTTTATCTCGGAAGCTTAGTGATGCATTATTTAAGTGAAAGAAAGCAGAAGTTGATGATTAAAAATATGTTCGGTCATTATGTTAGCAGTAAAATTGTTGAAGACTTGATTGAAAATCCTCAGAAATTAAAGTTAGGCGGTGAAAGGAAAGAACTCTCAATTCTGTTTAGTGATATCACCAATTTTACAACTCTATCTGAATCAATTGAGCCAGAAATTCTTGTTGACTTTATGAATGATTATTTTGATTCAATGTCCGAAATCATTTTCAGATACAATGGAACGTTAGATAAATTTGAAGGTGATGCAGTAATGGCATTCTGGGGAGCTCCGATTGAAGATCCAAATCACGCTCTCAATGCAATCAATACTGCATTAGAGATGAGGAAAGAAACATATAAGATTAGTGAAAGATGGAAGGAAAAACTTCGATTCAATATTAAGACTAGAATTGGGATCAATACGGGTGAAGTAATCGTTGGTAATATGGGTTCAAAGAGAAAATTTGATTTTACAGTAATGGGTGACAGTGTGAATATATCAGCTAGATTGGAAGCTATCAACAAGTTTTATGGAACAGACATTATTATTTCAGAAAGAACATTAAAAAATATAGATGAGAAGTTCTTAACTCGCGAATTAGATTATCTTCTTGTTAAAGGTAAAAGCAAGCCGATTAAAATTTTTCAACTCATTTCTTCTGCAAATGAATCTTCAGATATAAATTGGCAATACATCAGCTCAGAATTTGAGGAAGGTTTACATCTATACCGTCAAAAAGAGTTTAATCAAGCATTAAAAAGATTTGAAAATATATTAAGATTATATCCAAATGATGAGCCTTCGAAACTCTACACCAAGAGATGCGAGGAATACATTAAAAATCCTCCCGATGAGAAGTGGCAGGGAATATCCGAAGTATTAATAAAATAATTTCATCCTATTAAAATTTCTTAGCTTCGAAAAAATTATATTTTCATAACAAGATATTTTTGTATATTCTTTATTAGAAATATAGATACTTAATAATAGAATATTCAATTTTGAGGGATTATTGGACAGAATTAGTAAAATAGTTATAACAGTTTTATCAATGATTTTATTCTCCTGCAGTGAACCATTATCATCTGAATCCTTTATTAGAATGAATCAAGTTGGATTCAGACCCAATGATATTAAGAGTGCGATTATTATTTCGGATTCACCAATAACTACCGATAAATTCATCATAAAAAGTAGAGACAACAAAGTAGTTTTCGAAAGTAGTCTGATTCAAGATACTGCTTTTAATCAATATTTTAAGTATTCAGCAAGAATAGATTTTTCGGATTTTAAATTACCAGGAGAATATTACATCCAGATAAAAAATATCCGATCAAAACCTTTTAAGATAGGAGAAAATGTTTTTAATGCAATAAGAGACTCTTTGAGTATTTTCTTCAGAGTACAAAGATGCGGACCCACAAAGCCTCTTCTTCATCAACCTTGTCACTTGCAAGATGCAACAGAAGTAATTGGTTATAAAAATCCTTCCCCTGTAGATTTAACCGGTGGTTGGCACGATGCAGGAGATTACACTAAATTTTTATTTACTACTGCATTCACAACATATATGTTACTATTTAGTTATGAGTTTGAACCGAGGAAATTTGAATTTGATTTAGATAAAAATTCAGTGCCAGACATTCTTGAAGAAGCCCGAATTGGTTTAGATTTTTTACTGCGATGTGATTTTGCAAACGATGCATTTATAACTCAGGTTCAGGATGATAGAGACCATACAGTTGGTTGGAGACTTCCTGAAAATGATACCTTAACATTCAATCGCCCGGCTTTTGTAAAAATGAATAGAAGTCAGGTTGG
>CAKZLD010000088.1 GCA_937125135.1 uncultured Ignavibacterium sp. | reverse complement strand
GAGAAGTCTTGGTTTTGGAAACCTTACTTCTATTCAAATCAGAGGTGAGGCTCAAGGAAAATTAAAGAAACCTACTATTTGGTCTCCGACATCAAAAGCATTTATGTCTTTTGGATATGAAATATCTGTTACTCCAATTCAATTGATTACAGCTTTCTCTGCATTGATAAATGGTGGGGTTTTGTATCAACCACAATTAGTTTTGAAAAAAATAGATAACAACGGCGATTTAGTTGAAGAGTTCAAACCAAAACTTGTTCGGAGAGTTATTTCTGAATCTACTTCATCTTTGATGAGAAAAATTTTATCTGATGTAGTAGTAAAAGGAACAGCAAAACAAGCATCAATCGAATTCATCTCAGTTGGAGGAAAAACTGGAACATCTCAAAAACTTGTTGATGGTTCATATTCAAAATCTCACTATAATGCTTCATTCATAGGTTTCTTTCCGGTTGAAGATCCACAACTGGTAATATTAATTCACTATAATTCTCCACAGTTAGCAAAGTATGGTGGAATGGTTGCAGCTCCGGTTTTCAAAAAGGTTGCTGAAAGAATTATTGAAATGGATATTAACACTTTTGAAAAGTACATTAACGACAAATACAAACAAAAAATACTTTATACAACTCTGACTTCTCATAAAAATCCAAGTTCAGAGATTTCAATTAATTCTGATGAGAAAAAGCTTCCTACGATAAAAGTGATGCCCGATTTAATTAATCAACCTTTGAGTGAAGCTATAAGCACTTTGAACAGACTTGGAATTAATTATAAAATAAAAGGAAGTGGAATTGTAGTTGAACAAAGTATATCTCCCGGTTCAAAAATTTCTGATAACGAATTGTGTTTGTTAGAATGTAATTCATTGAGAATAATCGGAGCATCGCAGCGCTAATGGAATTAACAGAATTGATAAACAACTTAAATGTTATCCAGGTTGCTGGCGATGTCCAGAGAAAAGAGATTTCAAAGCTAGTTTATGATTCAAGACTTGTATCTGCAAATTCAATTTTCGTCGCAATCAAAGGTTATAAAACTGATGGACATAATTTTATTATAGATGCAATAAACAATGGTGCAGAAGCAATTGTACTTGAGAATGATGGTATCGTTCCTGATGAATTTTTCATACATCGAAATGTTACAAAAATTTTAGTTAAAGATTCACGAATTGCTCTTGCTGAATTAAGTAAAGGTTTCTATAAAAATCCTTCATCTAAGATTCAACTAATTGGTATAACGGGCACTAATGGAAAAACAACAACATCCTGGTTAATTAAATACATTCTAGATTATTCAGGACTAAAGGCAGGTTTGCTGGGAACTATAGCAAATTACATCGGTGATTTTAAGCTTGAATCAAATCTAACTACTCCTGAATCTTCTGATTTAAATTATCTTCTCAATCAAATGGTAAATAATGATTGCAAGTTCGCAGCAATGGAAGTGTCCTCTCATTCTTTATACTTAAATAGAACTTACGGATTAGACTTTAAGTTTGCTGTATTCACTAATCTCACTATTGATCATCTCGATTTTCATAAAACATTTGAGAATTACCTCAATGCAAAAAAAATATTGTTCGATAGACTTGGAGAAAATGCTATTGCAGTTATAAATATTGATGATGAGAATGCTAATCAAATAATAAAAGATTGTAAAGCTCATATTATAACTTTTGGTCAAAATCATTCTGCTGATTATGTAATATCTGATATAAACTTTGATCTGAATGGAACCAATTTTTTATTGAAGTACAAAGATCAGACTTTTCAAATTCAATTGCCTCTTATCGGAGAGTTCAATGCTTACAATGCTTCTGCTGCGTTCATAGTCAGCCATAGGATTGGATTATCATTTGAACAAATTTTAGGTGGCTTGAAAAATTCCAGACAAGTTCCTGGCAGATTTGAAGTTATCGGTTCAGAGAATAAAAAAGTTATTGTTGATTACTCACATACTCCTGACAGTTTGGAAAAAGCAATTTTGTCTTTAAGAAAATTGAGTAAGCAAAATAAAATTATAACGGTATTCGGTTGTGGAGGCGACAGAGACAAAACAAAAAGACCTCTGATGGGGAAAATAGCAACAGAATTAAGTGATAAAGTTTTTATCACTTCTGACAACCCAAGGACTGAAGATGCTATGTCAATTATAAATGATATAGTAAAGGGAATCAGCAAACAGAATTATTCCATAATTGAAAACCGTGAAGAAGCAATTAAAACAGCAATTCAATCCGCTGATGATTTTTCTGCGATATTGATTGCAGGTAAAGGACACGAAAACTATCAGGTAATTAATGACATTAAGCATCCTTTTTCAGATTTAGAAGTTGCGAGGAAATATTTAAGATGAGCAAAGCTATCAAAATAACTTTGAAAGATGTTTTCGATATTAAAGGCACTCAGATTTTCAATCCTGATAAATTTTCTGATTTTTCTTCAGTTTCAATTGATTCAAGAAATATTAAAAAAGGTTCTCTATTCATTGCGATAAAAGGTGAAAAATTCGACGGTCACAATTTTATTTATGATTCGATCAAATCCGGAGCTTCAATTGTTGCCATTGATAAAAAACATTATGAAGAATTTAAAGATTTAGTTATTCCTTTAATTGTTGTCAAAGATACCACAAAGTTTTTAGGACAGATTGCTTCTGTTTGGAGAAACAAATTAAAAACAAAAATAATTGGAATCGGTGGCAGCAACGGAAAAACAACGACAAAAGAAATTCTTGCTCAATTATTATCACATAAATTTTCAGTAAATAAAACAATAGCAAATAACAACAATCATATCGGAGTACCTTTAACAATTCTATCAACCACTAACAATCATAAATATCTAGTATTGGAATTTGGCTCCAATCATCCGGGCGAGATAAAGTACATTGCTAAAATTGCCAGACCAGATTATGCTTTAATTACAAATATCGGCGACTCACATCTTGAATTCTTTAATGATAGAATTGGTGTATTGAAAGAGGAAACCGAATTATTCAAGCAAACATTAGCAAATGGTGGGAAAATTTTTCTTAATTACGATGATGAACTTCTCAAAAAACGATTCAGAAATATCAAAGATAAAATTACCTACAGTTCGAAGAATCAAACAGATTTTGTTCTTTCCTTCAAAGAATTTTCTGATGATGGCAGAGTAAAATTCGTTATCAATAATAACTCGAAATTGATTTTCCATTCTTCTATCGCCGGAGAAATCGGAGCATACAATTTCTTCTCAGCGATTGTTGTTGCAAGAACTTTAGGGATGACTTATTCAGAAATTCAAAGTGCCCAAAAAAAGATTAGAGCCTATGATAAAAGAATTGAGCTTAAAAAATATAATTCTACCTGGATAATTAATGACTGTTACAATGCAAATCCAAGTTCAATGATATCAGCTCTCTATTTACTTGCCACAATGAAACCTGATTTTCGTAAAGTAGCAATTCTCGGCGATATGTTTGAGTTGGGCAAGAAGTCATCTGAAAAGCATCGAGAAGTCGGGAAAGCAATAAACACTCTTAAGATAAATGAAATCTTTACTGTGGGAATGGACTCGAAAGAAATTTTTAATGCGATAAATGATGATTCAAAAATCCGAAAACATTTTTCTTCCAAGAGTGAACTGAAAAATTATTTAGATGAAATAAAATTTGACAGATCAGTAATCTTAATTAAAGGCTCGCGTGGAATGCAGCTTGAAGAAATAACTGAATTTTTTGATGAAAGGTTAAAGTAATGTTATACTATTTGTTCGATTACATAAATAGAATTTACTCTCCACCTGGTTTTGATATTTTTAAATTTTTGACATTCAGATCTGCTTTAGCTGCGATTACAAGTTTATTTTTTGCTTTTTATCTGGGACCTAAAATTATTAAATATCTTCAATTGAATCAGATTGGAGAAAGCAAAAAAGCTGATGGGCCTAAATTCCATTGGTCGAAAGCTGGCACACCTACAATGGGTGGACTAATCATAATTTTTTCCACAGTTGTTCCTGTTTTATTGTGGGGTGAAATGAGAAGCATTTACATAATTCTGATACTTGCAGGTTTTCTTTGGTTAGGTGCTGTTGGATTTTTAGATGATTACTTAAAAGTAGTTAAAAAGTTTCCTAATGGATTGATAGCTCGTTATAAATTATTAGGTCAGATACTGATTGGATTAGTTGTTGGAATTACAATTTATTATTCACCGGAGTTCAGAGGATACAATACTCTCACCACTTTTCCATTTATAAAGAATGTCAATTTTGATTTTGCTATTTTTTATGTACCTGCAGTAGTTTTTATAATTACTGCTACTTCGAATGCTGTCAATCTCACTGATGGTTTGGATGGATTAGCAGCAGGACTAACTGCAATAGTGATGATTGCTTTGGCTCTATTAAGTTATTTCAGTGGTAATGCAATTTTCTCAAACTACTTAGATATAATATACCTGCCCGGTTCAGGAGAATTGACGGTGTTTATTTCCGCATTAGTTGGTGCAAGCCTCGGCTTCTTGTGGTTCAATTCACATCCAGCTCAGGTATTTATGGGTGATACTGGATCACTTGCATTAGGCGGAGCATTTGGAATTATTGCTGTGTTAATTAAGAAAGAATTATTTATTCCAATACTTGGTGGAGTATTTTTTCTTGAAACTTTAACTGTCATTATTCAACGTTCTTACTTCAAATACACTAAAAGAAAATATGGTGAAGGAAAAAGAGTTTTTAAAATGGCTCCAATTCATCATCATTTTGAAATGCTCGGCTGGGCTGAGCCAAAAATAGTGGTTCGATTTTATATAATCGGAATCATTTTAGCAATTGTAACATTAGTTTCATTCAAGATAAGATGAAAGATATTAGTAACAAAAAAGTATCAATAATAGGAGCTGCCAGAAGTGGTATTGCAGCTGCTGAGCTTGCTTTAAGAAAAGGTGCTATACCTTTCATAAGTGATAAAGCTAATGAAGAAAAACTTTCATCAAATCTGAGTTTGATTAAACAACTAAATATTGATTTTGAAGTTGGAGGTCATTCAGAAAAAATATTTGATGCTGATATAATGGTTATCTCACCAGGAGTTCCAACTAATTCTGAAATAATTCAAATAGCGAAATCAAAAAACATAAAAGTTGTCAGTGAAATTGAATTTGCTTCTTTCTTCTGCTCCGGAAAAATTATTGCAATTACAGGAACTAATGGAAAAACCACTACTACCAGTTTAGTCGGTCATTTGCTTACAACTGCCGGAATAAAAAATTATGTTGCCGGAAATATTGGAAATGCTTTTTCAACTGTTGCTGATAAAATTCAATCAGATGAATTTGCGGTTTTGGAAGTCTCAAGTTTTCAACTTGATTTGATCGAAAACTTCAAGCCAATGATCTCTTCAATACTGAACATAACCCCCGATCATCTTGATAGATATGAAAACGATGTAAGAAAGTATGCTAAATCAAAACAACGTATTTATGAAAATCAGACTGAAGAAGATTATTTGATTATTGGTGCAGATAGTGAAATTCTTATTGAGAATCTTAATCCGACATCTGCCAAAATTTATAAGTTCTCAACAAAAGAAAAGATAGAAGCAGGCTGTTCATTAGTCAATGATCACATAATATTCAAAGATAATTCTGAGGAATTATTTTCTTTTAATATTCAAGAAATTGCAATTAAAGGTGAGCATAATATTCAAAATGCAATGTGTGCTGTTATTATAGGTAAAATCTTGTCAATTGATAATCAGAAAATTATAGAAGCACTCAGTTCATTCAGAGGAGTTGAACATAGAATAGAATATATAAGAACGATAAATGGTGTTAGTTTCTACAACGACTCTAAAGCAACAAATGTTGATTCGGTAATCGTTGCGCTGAAAAGTTTTGAAAATCCGATACTCTTGATTTTAGGCGGTCAGGATAAAGGAAATGACTATTCGTTGATTGAAAATCTTATTAAAGAAAAGGTTAAAAAGATTTATGCAATCGGTGAGTCTGCTCAAAAAGTTTATGACTATTTCAATAAAATTGTTGATACTCAGATTTGTTCTGATTTTCAAGAAGTAGTAAGAAATGCATTGAAAGAAGCAAAAGAGAATGACGTTGTTCTGCTTTCTCCTGCTTGTGCGAGTTTCGATATGTTTAATAATTATGAACATCGTGGAAAAGTTTTCAAGGAGATTGTAAATCAGTTATGAAAAAACTAAGTATAATAATATTCTTTCTGACATTAATACTAATACTGATTGGTTTAGTGGTTGTACTTACTGCCAGCAGTTCGGTGAGTGCAATGAGACATTCCGATAGTTTTTATTTATTCAGACTACATTTATCAAAAGTGATTTGGGCTCTACCAGCTCTTTTAATTGCGTCTGTTATTCCTTATGAATTTTATAAATATTTAAGCAAGTATCTTATGATAGGAATAGTGGTTGTGCTTTTCTTAACTTTATTTTTTGCTGTCGAAGTTAAAGGAGCAGGGCGTTGGATATCTTTATTCGGTTTCAAATTTCAGCCGGCGGATGCGGCAAAACTTTTTCTGATTATGCATCTAGCTTATTTAATGGATAAGAAAGAGGAATATCTCGATAATCTTTACAATGGATTTCTACCGTTGTTAATTTGGGTTCTAATTGTATCTGGTTTGATATTCTTTCAACCAAATGTAAGTAATGCGGTTCTGATTTTTATAACATCATTAATCCTCATTTTTGTTGGAGGTGCATCGTTTAAGCATGTGTTTACAACTGCATTTGTTTTTGCAATTCTTGCATTTGGATTTGCAATGACGTTTTCTCACGCTAAAGAAAGAATTGAAACTTATGTAAATGCTCTTGTAACCGGAGGATACGTTAATGTTCAAGTTAAGCAAGCTATTGTTAGTTTAGGCAGTGGTGGTGTGTTTGGTGTTGGTATTGGCAATTCAAGACAAAACAATTTGTTCCTGCCAGAAGCTTACGGAGATTTTATTTTCGGAATTCTTGGTGAGCAATTTGGTTTAATTGGTACATTAAGCGTTTTACTGATTTACTTGTTTTTGATTTTCTCAGGAATTCTGATTGCAAAAAAAACGTATGATAAATTCGGACAACTACTAGCTTTTGGAATCATAACTCAAATTGGTCTTTATGCGTTAATTAACATCATTGTAACTGTAGGTCTTTTACCAACTACTGGTTTGCCTCTACCTTTCATTAGCTATGGTGGTACATCAATTATTTTTAACAGTATTGGAATAGGGATAATCATCAATATTGCTTTTACAAATTACATTCGTGAGTTAGAACGAAAAAAATCTGGACTTGAAACTATAAGAAACAGCAATGAACAAAGTGCGAAGCAAATATAGAATTCTTTTTGCTGGTGGCGGAACAGGAGGACATTTATATCCAGCAATAGCTGTTGCCGAAGAAGTGAAAAAGCTAAAACCAAATGCAGAAATTTTATTTGTCGGATCAAAAAATAAGGTTGAAGGAAGAGTTATTCCTAAAATCGGATTTGAGTTCAAAAATATTATTGTAAGAGGCTTTGCAAGAAAAATTTCGATTAAAACTTTCTTGTTTCCGTTTTACTTGTTGATTTCAATGATTCAATCTCTTGTTATCGCGATGAAGTTTAAGCCATTAGTTGCTATTGGTACCGGTGGATACGTAGCAGGACCTGCTATCTGGGCTTCTTCTGTAATGGGTGCTAAAGTGATTTTAATTGAGCCAAACAGTTATCCGGGTATTACTACAAGACTTCTTGAGAAATATGCTGACGAAATACATATAAGTTTTGATTATACAAAGCAGTTTTTAAGAAGAAATGAAATTTTGAAATTGACAGGTAATCCTGTCCGAAGCAGCTTAAAGATTTCCGATAAAATATATGCACTTAAAAAATTTAATTTATCCGAATCGAAAAAAACATTACTGATAATTGGCGGAAGTTTGGGAGCTGATTCGATCAATAAAGCAATTGAAAAAAATCTGGAGCAATTTTCAAAGAACGAGATTCAATTGATTTGGCAAGTTGGAAAAAATTATTTTGATGAATATTCAAAACATCAGAAAGATGATTGTAAAGTATTTGATTTTATCGAAAATATGGATGAAGCTTTTTCTGCTTGCGATTTGGTGATTGCACGTGCTGGAGCGAGTACAATATCCGAAATTGCTCTGCTCGGTTTGGCAGCAATACTAATACCTTCGCCAAATGTAGCTGAAAATCATCAGTATCATAACGCAAAAGCTCTTGCTGATAATCGTGCAGTGATAATGATTGAAGATAAAAATTTGGAAACAGAGCTATTTGAAGTCGTAATTAAGACACTATCAGATGAAGACTTGATCAATGAGCTTAAGTTGAATGTCAGAAAGTTTTCAAAACCGGATGCAGCTTTTCAAATAGCAAGAGATGCAATTAACTATATCGAGTTTAATTAAATATGAAAAACAGATTTAAATACAATCTGAACATCTATTATCAGTCAACTATTATTTATTTCATTGCATTTTTGTTGTACGTAATAGTCCGTGGAGAATTTGTAGAAGATTCATTTAATCTGATTTTGAAAGATCCTGTTTTGTATGCATTCGGAGTAATAGTTGTCATTTCGGTTTTAACTTTACTTATCAATATGAATAGAAAGCGCTTCATTGAGATTGATGAAAATGGAATTGTATTCGGAACTAAGAATTCAAGCAAAAGAATCGATCTAAATGAAATTGAACAGATAAAAATTTTTGAGAAAAAACTTGAGAAAGAATATTCTTTTCTCAGAGTAGTTCGAATTAAACTTAAAAATAGAAAAAGGACTCTTGCTATCAGAACTTCTGATTATGAAAATGAAGAACAACTAATTGAAAAAATTACTGAGTTTAAAAATTATATCGAGAATAAAAATGTTTAAGAATATAAAAAGGATTCATTTTGTCGGTATTGGCGGAATTGGAATGAGCGGAATAGCTGAGATACTTTGGAATCAGGGCTTTATTGTATCCGGCTCAGATAAAACATTATCAGATGTGACTGAACGGCTTCAGCAGCTTGGAATGAAAATTTACGAAGGTCATTCAGAAGAAAATATTGAGGGTGCTGATTTGGTTGTGTATTCATCTGCTGTCACACTTGATAATCCGGAAGTTAAGCACGCCATCGAGAAAAAAATACCAATTATAAAACGTTCAGAAATGCTTGCGGAAACAATGCGTATGAAATACGGAATTGGTATTGCTGGAACACACGGTAAGACAACAACTACATCAATGGTCGGATTAGTTTTAACTGAAGGCGGAATTGATCCTACAATTATCGTCGGCGGAAAATTATCAGGGCTCGGTGGGACAAATGCAAGACTTGGTAACGGTGAATTTATTGTTGTTGAAGCAGATGAATTTGATAGATCTTTTCTTAAACTTACTCCAACAATTGCAGCATTAACCACTCTTGAGACTGATCACCTTGATACTTATAAAGATCTTGATGATATCAAATCTGCTTTTGTTGAATTTGCTTCTCGTGTTCCGTTTTATGGATTTGTAGTTTTATGCCTTGATGAAGCTGCACTTCAGGATATTATTCCATTGATTAACAAAAAAATTATCACTTATGGTCTTACTGCACAAGCAGATGTAAGAGCAGTGGATATTTCTTCATCTGGCTTTAATACTAAATTTAGTGTCAAATACAAAGGCAATGATCTTGGACAAATTCAATTGAAGATCCCTGGAGTTCATAATGTAAAAAACTCTCTGGTAGCAGTAATCATTGCAACTGAATTAGGAATAGATTTCCCAATTATTAAAAAAGCCTTAGAATCTTTTTCGGGTGTTTACAGAAGATTTGAAGTAAAGTATGATAAAGAATTAATGGTTGTTGATGATTACGCTCATCATCCGACCGAAACTACTGCAACCTTAAAAGCAATTCGTGATGGATGGGATAGAAGATTAGTCGCTGTTTTTCAACCTCATCTCTATTCACGAACAAGAGATTTTTATCATGAGTTTGGAAGGTCATTCCTCAACTCAGATATTTTTATTTGTACGGATGTTTATCCTGCACGCGAAGAACCTATCGAAGGCATTTCAGGCGAAATTATAGCGAATGCTACAAAAAAATTCGGACATAAAAATGTTTTTTATGTAAAGGATAAAAATGAAATTCCAGATTTTTTAATGGGTATTAAAAAGGATAATGACATAATTGTTACGATGGGAGCCGGAGACATTTGGAAATACGGAGAAAAATTTGTCGAAAAATTAGGTAAATGATGAAAGATAGATTCATTAAATACGCACTCATTATCTTTCTAATCATACAGATGATTTTGATTGGATGCTTAAATCTCTATTTCTTCATTAACGATGAGTTTGAAGAATATTCAGAGATAAAAATATCCGGTAATCAACTTTTATCGGAAGAAAATTACATCAGCTTTTTACAACTTGAAAAATATAGTGAAAGTAAATCTCTCAATTTTATTAAAACTAAACTTGAAGAGCATCCATATATATCTAATGCGAATGTTTCACTTAGCACAAAAAATGTTCTTGAAATATCTATTGAAGAAAAACATTTCTATGCAACAATAATCAAAGATTTTGAATCATACTTCATCTCACGCTATTATGAATTTGTAAAAATAATTCCATACACCAATAATCCTGTCTTGCCTCTGATTGTGTTAGATGAAGAATTGAATTCTAAAACTCATAAAGACAACAAACAAATATTCGTAGCATTCAAAGTAATTGACACCTTAAAAGAGTTAAATAAAGAATTATTGGAAAGACTTATCGAAATCAATTTATCTGATAAAAGTTACATGGTATTACTTTTTAAGAATATCAATGCTCCTGTGATAATGAATAAAACAAATATCGTAAAAGAGCTCGCATCCTTAAATGAGCTGTTAAACTCAAACACCAATACTTATCTTGAAAATAACACAAAATACATAGATCTGCGTTTTAATAATCAGATAATTATAGGATAACAATCGGGGATGAAAATGAAAAAAGACATAATAGCTGGATTAGATTTGGGTACAACTAAAGTATGTGCAGTTATTGCAGAATTGAATTCAGAGCGTAATACATTTGATATTTTGGGATTCGGGGTTGCCCGTTCCGAAGGACTTAGCAAAGGGTTAGTTGCGAACATTACAAAAACAGCAGAAGCAATAAGTGAAGCAGTTAGCCAAGCTTCAAACAGAGCTGGCATTCAGGTAAAATCTTTTAATGTTGGCGTTGCAGGTGAGCATATAACGAGTATGAGACACAGAAACTATGTAACGATCAATCGTGAAGAAAAAGAAATTAAAAAGGAAGACTTAGATAGATTAGAAGCTGATGTACGTACAGTAACCATTCCAAGTGACAGACAGATTCTTCATATAATCCCGGAAGAATTTTCAATAGACCATCAAGAAGGAATAGAAAATCCGATAGGAATGTCGGGTTCACGATTGGAAGCAAGTAATCATATAGTTCTTGCATCAATTCCTGCTATTGAAAATATCAGAAAATCTGTTGAAAGAGCAGGCTATCAGGTTAAGGAATATATTCTTCAACCAATTGCTTCAAGTGCTTCTGTACTTGAAGAAAGCGAAAAAGATTTGGGAGTAGTATTACTCGATATTGGTGGCGGCACAACAGATATTGCTGTCTATCATAAGAAGGCAATTAAGCATACAAAAGTGATTGGAATTGCTGGTAATCAGGTTACAAACGATATAAGAGAATCTTTGGGAGTTATTACTGAAGAAGCAGAGCGACTAAAAAAAGATTACGGCTATGCAATTGAAAGTTCGATCATACGAGATGATGATATTTTGATAAAAGGTGTTGGTGCCAGAGGAAATACAAAAATTCCAATTAGCTTATTAACACAAATTATTTCATTAAGAATGAGAGAATTATTCACTTTGGTTGATAATGAATTAAGAAATAGCGGTCAGAAAAGTAAAATCAAAAGTGGAATTGTACTGACTGGTGGAGGAGCTTTATTAAGAGGCTGCAAAGATCTGGCAGAAGATGTTTTCGGACTGCCTGCAAGAATTGGAGTTCCGTTAGAACTTGGTGAAGGTTTAGCTAATGAAATAGAAAGTCCCGAGTTCGCAACTGTTGCTGGTTTAATTAAAGGGATACCAGGAGGAAAGTCAAGTCAATTTTCTAAAAAACAATCTAAATCTAGTAAAAAAGCGATTACCAAAATTTTTGATACTGTTAAAAAGTTTTTTAATGAATTATAAAATAATTATTAGAAGGAGGACAAATGCAGGACTATACTAATTCCAACAAGCCAAAGCTGTCGTCAAGTTTTGTGAAACTTGATCAGGAAAAAACATCCCCAGCAATTTTGAAAGTAGTGGGTGTTGGAGGAGCAGGATGCAATGCTATTGAAAGTATGATTACAAGAGGAATAACAGGAGTAGATTTTGTCGCAATAAATACTGATGTTCAGGCATTATCCAAGAGTAGTGCAAATCATAAAATCAAAATCGGTTCGAATATTACCCGTGGCTTAGGAGCTGGTGCAGACCCCAATATCGGTCGCAAAGCGGCTGAAGAAAGCAAGGATGAAATTATTGAAGTTTTATCCGGAAGTGATATGATTTTTATTACTTGTGGAGAGGGAGGCGGAACAGGAACCGGTGCAAGTCCTGTCATCGCTTCAATTGCTAAAAGTATTGGTTCATTGGTAATTGGCATCGTAACTAAACCTTTTCTCTGGGAAGGTAGAACAAGAACATCAAATGCCGAAAAAGGAATTTTGGAACTTAAACAATATGTTGATTCACTGATCGTTATTCCTAATGAAAGAATCTTATCTATAATTGAAAAAAATACTCCGTTTAAAATTGCCTTAGAAAAAGCAAATGAAATTCTTTATGAAGCAACACGGGGAATTTCAGATATAATAAATGTGCCGGGTTATATTAATGTTGATTTTGCAGATGTTCGATCAGTGATGAATATGAGCGGTGAAGCTATTATGGGCTGTGGTATTGCAAGCGGTGAAAATCGGGCAACTGAAGCTGCTCATAAAGCTATTTCAAGTCCTCTGCTCGACGGAGTAAGCATTAAAGGTTCAAAGAGTGTTCTTATAAACGTTAGTGGCTCAAGTTCAATGACAATGCAGGAGATTACTGAAGGTAACCAAATCATTTTCGAAGCTGCCGGCGCTGAAGCAAATATTATTTTCGGTGTTGTTACAAAAGAAGAAATGGATGATTATATTTCCTATACGGTGATTGCCACAGGTTTCAATAACAGAAACAATGGCTCAGATAATGGATATAGAGATAAAAATAGCAAGAAAAAGGAAACTTATAATCCATTTAATTTCATTGATACGATTACAAAGGATGGAATTGATAAGAATAATTTGGATACACCAACGATTTTAAGAATTGAAGCCAATACCAGAATTGATGATCATCTTT